>JAJYVZ010000018.1 GCA_021791725.1 Microcaldota archaeon
CTCATTTCATCTTTATTGGCAAATGCATTGATTTGAATGGAGATTGTTAGGAATACTGAAGCTGCACAGATACCGAACACACATATAGAGCCGCAACTGATGAGGCACGGAATGAGCAGCCCAGAAATTATAGGAACAATGCATACTGTGCGCATTATGGAGGCGGCTTTATCCAGAAGAGACACCAAAACTGCGGACGATATATCCGCAATTTTTGATATGTTTGAGAAAAGGTACGCCAATAATCCTGGTGAAGCATATGTGCTGAACGGCATATTGGAAGATCTCGCCTCGTATTCTAGTACGGATTATGAAAAATTAAGGTTTAAGGTAAGCGGCCTCTCAAAGACCATTGGTTTTATAAACAAGATAGAAGACTTATTCTGTACCCATATTCAGGAAACCGTTATTAAATTTATTTGGAACAATGCGCGTACAGAATTTTCGCAAACCTTGGAGGAAACGGGAAATGCGATATTGGATACTGCTTTGCTTTATAAGGATCCGGATCTTGCCATAATCTTAATAAATAGGCTTTGCATCGTTACTGGTATATCAGAGAGTTCTAAAGTGTTGCAAATGGCAAAGGTGCTTCGCGACGCAGAACCCGTGATTGATTCTTTTTGTGCCGGTTTGGGGGAGGAGAATAAAAGAGATATGTTTGGTAGCGTTTTATCTTTGGCCGAGGACGTAAAAGATGCAAAGGCTACTGAGGAGATATTGAGGGTGGTTTCATTGTTTAATGACTCGCCGCACATAGCGCGGGGCATTTTGACCGAAATATGCAAAATCACCTCAACAACTCCCCGCCCAGGGTTCGTGCCATACGGCACCGTAGCTGATATAGAAGGCATAAAGGAGTTCATAAAAGAATTGGACAGGGAGGTGTTTATTGGAAAACCTGATTACGCGGAATGGCTTTCGAGCAGAATAGTCAGGGAATTGGAAGTGAACAGGGTTGTTCGGTATGTTTCGGATGGAATGGAGGCGCGGGCGGTAAATGACGTCAAAGACGAGATAATAGGCCTTGGGAAGGAGTTTGGAGATGTGCCTGATGTGGCGGTGAATGTGATTAGGTGTGCCGTAGCCAATGCTTTCTCCATATCTCCTTTCAACATTTACAATGAACGGAATAATATCACATTTACAGAATCTATAGATATACTAAGAAAGTCAAAACCGCTGTTCTTAAAGATGAATTGCCTCCCTTTTGATGAATCGCCTTTTACTTCGCCTTTTGCCAGCGGCAATTCTTTAAAGAATGAGATACTTGACATTACCATTTATGCTGCATTGAAATTGCAGAATTATGATGTGGTGGCGAGTCTTGCAGCATTTGCAGAATCGATATCTGGGTCAGGAGATGAGATAAAAAATATCGAGGAGTTGATATTTAAAGATCTACTAAATTATATACGCAAGGTGTATGAATATCCGCATTTTGACGTAGGAATAATAAAAGAATACATAATATCTGCGGCAGCTATCAAGTTGCTTCTGGAAAATCCTGATATTTATAGTGAAAATCCTAAACTCAAGTTCGATTTAGTAGCTAAGATTTTAGATATGGATATTAAACGTGAGGCTCCGCAGAATATTATGAGTGTGATGAAGATTTTATGCGATTCTGAAAAGTCGATTTCTGAGGCATTTAGACAGTTTGGCAATAAAACAGAAACGCGGAAAACTGCTATAAACTTTTTTGTGAATGCGGCCATGAATACACATGACAAAAAAGTTATCGAATATTATGCAGGGCTGTTCAAGGAGAACGCATCCTTTGCCGATTCAGACTTTTTAATAGTGTCTTCGGACTTCGTAGAGAGCATCAGGGAAAATTTTAGCACCTTTTCCACGATACAAAAAATACACGCCATGTGCGCGGTTATATGGCAGCACAAAGGGGCAGAAGGCATTAGAGGCATACGTGATGAGAAGGCGGCATACGAGGCAATCGGAAATATACTAAGGGAGAATGGAGTTTCGATAGAGGGTTTAAGTGACGCACAGATGTTTGTCATATTGCGCTCTTTTGAGAGAGGGGGGATAAAGCAGAAAGCGCGGAGCTTAAACAGGATAATAAAGGGTAACGGTGCCACGTTCGGAAGGAGGTTGGAGGGTCTTGGATTCAATGAACCGCTTACAACAAAGATAGGGCACATGGAATTAAAGGACGCTGAGAATTTCGCAAGCCTGGAGGAAACGGTAATGACAATGGTATTGGGCATAAACGGGTCGCGTGCCAATGGATATGATGCGTCTAGGTACAGACTTGTGCAGGCATTTGGGGCCATGACTGTGGGCAAAGCGCTGAACGCGTGGTTAGGTATAAGAAAAAAGCATATGAAAAGATTGATTAAGGAATACGAATATTTCAAATCGCACCCATCAAAGGAAAGTGCTGCAAGAGTCATAAAAGTCTTTGAGGATAGCCTCGATGATATTAGAGATAAGGATAAGAGGGATGCGCTTGGCAAAATAGTAAGCGCGTTTTATGAATCCTTGGGAAGCGGCAAAATAGAGGCGGAAAACCGCATAATTGCGTATACTGTGAAGGGCAAGGCAAACGCGATCAACATAAGCAGCCGAGTAACGGTATGCTGCTGCTTCATGCCCGATTCCCTGCATGATCATGCGTGGATGAATTATATCCTTGATCCCGGAGTAGTCCTGATAAATTTCTCAATAGCGAAAACTCGTGCAATTGCAAGACTGGAGGAGCTTCCTATCCATGGCTTTGCTATAGGGGTACTGGGAACCATAAAATGTCTTCCAGGTCTAGGCGACAAAGAGGAGCGGGTGTTTTTTGTAGACAGCGTAGAAGGGGGAAGCGACCTCAAGAAGGCCCTTAAGGCGAAGAAGACCGGCTTCTCGGAATTGTTTGGACTTATAGAGAAAGGCGCAAGAATGATCAATGCCGAATGGCTTGCTATTAATACCAAACCCTCGTATGACCTGCCGGAGGATTTCGTAAATTCGTTGCCAATGCAGGAAAAGACGGTGTATATTAAACCGCTCATAGACAGAAAGCAGTACCTTGAAGGTTTTGGCGGTGTTTTTCCAAGGAAAAACATAGGAGCATTTATGTACGTGTTTGCAAAGCTAAAGCGGTTGGATTAACCCGCTATGCTGCCTTTCCCTTTGAAGGGCGGTGGCTTGAGGTTGTGACGCAACGTCTCTTCAAGAAAGTTTAGAGTATTCTCGTCTATTGGTTCATCCGCACGTGAAGTATTGTTGTCGGCCAGTTCGTTATCTTTCCTGCCTCTAAGGAGGTCTGTGGCTATAGATTGAAGTTCCTGACGATATTTTTCTGGGATATCTTTTCTGTCTCTAAGGAGGTCTGTGATGAACTTCGGCCAGCAAGCGGCGTGGGATTTCCCGCTCGCGTTGTTAAATGCCGTCGAAAATGTCTTAAAGATATTGTTGCAATAAAAGCGCACATTATGCGCAGTTCCTTCCGCGTTTTTTTGTTTTTCCAATCAAATCATCAATCTTATTGCCAACATAAGAATTTATACTTTATGTGGATAAATAAATAAGCCAGAAAATAACAAATTATTTATATTTTCACTGGAAAAAGGCTACGTTTCCAGAAACGGGTTTTAGGTATGGACGTATATGTTGAGAAACAGAAGTGCACAGGGTGCGAGCACTGCAAGGATGTGTGCCCGGTGGCGGTATTTGAGATGATGGATATAAATTCCGACGTGAACAAGGACAGCGCTCCGCCAGAATGGCAGTGGAAGGGAGAGCACGATCCTGCAGTCTACGGCAAGTGGAAGGATGTTACTGACGGACACAATCATTTTAAGGAAAAGTCGGTTGCCGTAAACGGACCATCTTGCATACTATGCCAGGCCTGTCTCATAGAGTGTGAGGGAGAGTGCATAGTCATAACTGATGACAATAATACAGTATACAGATCCGTATACAAGTAACTGGCTTTTTCTGCATCTTCCTTCCGAGGAGGATATAAAAAGCTTGATTCTCATAATATACACTGAGAGCATGCAGATTCCTGACAAAGAAAAAGACAAGAAGAAGCAGGAGATGAAGGATAAGATATTGAAAATATTGAGTGTGAACGGAAGGGCGAGCTCCAACGAGATTGCCGTTGGGATCAAGATGCCGAAACCCAGCTCCTACAACCTGCTTAACGAGGTCATAAACGAATACGACCTTCATTTCGTGCCTGAGATAGACATACGCAACATATGGAAATACGAGATAATAAAGCTGTCGAAGACCCATTCAAAGAGGGAGATGCTGCACAGGACCATAGAGCAGTTGTTTGAACTGGGATTTGATGAATACTTCTTCTTCGTAAAATTCATAGGCAGGGTACCTTCAGATGAGGAGATAAAAAAGGCAGCAAAGGATTCGTATGTCACGCAATTCATATCAAGGCTTGACGGCAAGCAATATGATCTTGTATTCTACGTAGTGTCAAAGGGATTCATACATGCAGAATACAACCTTGTCAAGTTTCTTAAGGGTCTGGGAAAGTACAACTACTCAGCATCCATGACGAAGGTGACGCGGGATATGGGCTTCTTCCCGCTGAACAACGAAATTATAGACAAGTTTAACATAGCGGACAACTACAAGAGCATATTGATGAGCCTCAACGAGAACGGGAGAGAACAGATATCGGAGCTGGCAAAAGGCTCTGCAGAGAAGAGAGTAAAGTTAATCTACGCGTTCGATAGGCTGTCGCGCACAGACATTCTACCAAGGATAACGTATTATGAGGGAAAGCCAAGGAGCGCGAACATGGCCATGATGACCATAAAGGTAATTAACATGCCTGTGTTTGAGAAGACAAGGTCGCGGTGGTTCATGACGATGCTGAAGGATTATGAAAATAAGCCTAACGAATACATATTTGTGGCGGAGATGACAAATCCGCTGGGGCTGATCATCTTCCTGAACGTGGAAAGAAGAGAACGGGTAAAAGAGATAGCGGACAGGATAAGAAAGGACGTAAGCGGAATAGAAATCAACTATTCGTTCGTGGAGGGCGTGATACGCGGGAAGTTCGCGATAAGGAACTTCGACATTAGGCATTCAAGGATGTATGAGATACTTGAGAGCGAGAACCTCGCTCCAAAAGTGGAGAGGGGGATAAAAACATTGAATCCCATGGCTCTGGACGTGAATCCGCAGGAGGAATCGCCGATACTGTAGGGAGGATTGGATGGATGGCGAGATCATACATATCTTCGTTTACAATGTCGGCACGAAATTCGACAAGAACCAGATACGCGGCCTTCTAAAGAACCCTGATGATTTTTCCAGATATGAATATTCAAAGCCAACCCCAGAAGAGATACCGACATTCACAGTGCCTTCGATATTCAACCTAAAAGATGAGACTGTGCCGAATGGAAAAGGGCAACTCAACTTCAAGATCCAGGCTTCGGTTTACACGACCGGCTGCTTCTCGATAAGGATAAGGCATTCGTTCTCGGGAGCCTCACCAGAATTTCTTTCGGCACTAACTTTCAGCAACGAGATCAAAACACATATAGGAGCTCTGGCGGAAATGGAGAGGGCAAAGGTTGAGAAGAGCCTTGAGAAGATAAAGAGGATCTATCCAAATTCCAACACAGAGATGTACAGGATATACCACATAGAAAGCGACAGGAAGGATATCCTGAAGAAGAATGCTAAGCTCATCGCAGGCCTGTTGATAGACGAGGAAGAGGAGGGAAAGCTTGACGATGCGTATGTGGACGAGGTGATGAGGAACCAGATATCTTACAACGCCACAGACATAGTTCTGGTTGGTTGGGAAAGCGTTGTCATGATAGACCCGTCTGAAACCTATGAACATGAGCTGCTGATAACAGAGATAGCTAATGTGCAGCTCCTCCAGATGAGGATATCGCATAATAGCGTGGGCGACAAGATAAAGGACACGGAGAAGATCATGTCAGAGGTGTACAGTCCGGAGATAAAGAACAGTATGAAGCAGCTCAAGAGCCTCAACGGCTCTCTGGGCGAGTTCTATGACGGGACCAAGGATGTAGTCACGTCTGTCAACGACACGATAAGCGGCTTCGGGGAATGGTATTTACTGAGGCTTTATGGGCTGTTCGAGGACGTATTCAAGATAGACGAATGGAGGAGATCGCTGCAGAACGACCTTGAGATAATAGATAAGAGAAGGAGCTTCGTATCAAACATGATAAATGACAATAGGAGCGAGAATCTGGAGATAATAGTGATAGCCCTAATAGTCCTTGAGATAGTGCTTGAGGTTCTCTTTCTTCTGAAGTAACGCAGAACCGAATGGGGCGGTGCTTTTCTTTTTGTCTTTTATTTAGATGCGCCAATATCTGTTGAACTCCTCCTCAACATCCTTTAGGCTTCTTTCTATCTGCCCTTTCTTCCTTTCGCTGAAAAGGAGTGCAAATGCTTCGCTTCCCTCCTTGCTCTCCCTGATTTGAAGGATTTGGATGTGGTGTAGCGCCTTGAAATTATAATCCCTTCGACCAAACATCATATTGCATTTGAAGAAGAAATCATCGATAAGGACATCGGGCAACTTTAATACTCTTTTTGCCACGTTTTTTTGGAACGTTTTGGAGATCTCCTCCCCATACTCATTTTTTTGTATCGGTCTTGCCATAGAATTCAAATCAGTACATGTGCTCAAGCTTGCTTATCCGGTCCTGTATCGGAGGATGCGTGGAGAGAAAGTTCATAAAACTCTTCGCGCTGAACGGATTGGAGAAGTACATGGAAGCCGTCATCTCGTTAGCGTTCTTCACGGGCTTTGCGTTCGGAGCCGCTGAATAGGCCTGTATCTTCTTAAGCGCGTCAGCAAGGGCGCCGGGATTCCTTATTATCCTCGCGCCGTTAGCGTCCGCCATATACTCCCTTCTCCTTGAGATTGCCAGGCGTATAAGGAGAGCGAATATCGGTGCAAGTATTCCCAGTATAAGGCCTATGATTAGAAGGAACCCTTCGCTGTTCCTGCTGTTCCCGCCTAACCCCCCGAAGAAGAATGCGTTCCTTATGAATGCTGCGAACAGCCCTATAGCTCCGGCGTATATTATGGCTATCATCATGAACAGTATGTCGTTGTCTAGCACGTGCGACATCTCGTGCGCAAGCACCCCCTGCAGCTCGCGCTTGTCCATCATGGATAGCAATCCGGAGGTAACTGCAACTGATGCGCTCTTTCTGTTCTTCCCTGTTGCGAACGCGTTGGGATTGGGGTCGTTTATTACGTATACCTTTGGCATAGGGATCTGGTTGGCGAGAGCAAGTCCTTCTACCGTGCTGCACAGGACGTCGTACTGCTTTGGGTCTGCCTCTTTAGCGCCAGACATCTTCAGCACCAGCTTATCCCCATAGAAATACGTGAAAGCCGCGTATCCGACAATCACGAGACCCCCGAAGAAGAATGCGAGAAGCCCCCCGCCGAGCACGAGTACGAAAAGGAACATTATAGCGGCGAAGAATATCGAAAACACCAGAAGAAGAAGCAGGGACTTCAGGTTATTCCTAGCTATCTCATCGAAGAAACTCGCCATCTACATCATCTTTTTTATTTGCCCTTTTTCTGGCCCTTATGCGGAGTTGGATTCTGAGGTGTGGAATCCTGCCCGGAATCGCTGGTGAGGTCGACCTTGACCGGCTTCTTCACGTTTGCCGCTTCTTCCTCAGGGACCTGGAAGAAATCCTGCCTCTTGAGGCCCATGGGGCCTGCGAAAAGGTTTCCCGGAAACTGCTGTATTGCGTTGTTGTAATCTAATACGTAATCGTTGTAAGACGTGCGCACGAATGAGATCTTGTCCTCGGTGTCTATGAGCTCTGACTGCAGGTTCTGGTACGTCTGCGAGGCCTTGAGATCTGGATAGTTCTCCGCGACCGCGAATAGACTCTTTAGCGACTGGCTTAGCATGTTGTTGGCCGATGCCTTGTCCTGCACCGACCCGCTCACTATGGAGCTCCTGAGCTGCGTTATCTTCGTCAGGACGTTCCGCTCATACTTCATGTAGCCCTTAACGGTCTCTATCAGGTTCGGGATAAGGTCGTACCTCCTCTTCAGCTGTACGTCTATCTGCGCCCATGCGTCCTGAACCCGGTTCCTCCTGGCTATAAGGCCGTTGTATATCAGCGCCACAAGACCTAGGATAGCTAATATTATTACTGCTCCTATTACTAAAATCAGGGAATCGAGCATAATGATATTTGCCAGTTGAAAGGATATAAACGTTTCGGTTAGATTCGCTTTTTCCTCTGTATTTCCGTACCGGTTCTTTTACGGAAAGGCAGGATGGTTTATCCGCATAGCATTTATTGCACATAATCTTTAAAAAGTTGCCAGATGATTCTAAAGCGGGCGTGGTGGGATGGAAGACAATTTGAAGAACCTGGGTCCTAATCCTTTGGCGGAGGTGAATTCTGCTGAGGCTGCGGCGAAAGAGGATGCACAGCAGGGCAATGGCGCGAAGGAGAAACGCGATACTACCCTGTGGCTCTTTGGAGAGATAGAAGGAGGCACAAAATACTACAGCCATGAGAACATGGTGGGCGCATACAGGCTCGAGAAGGAGTACTATGCGATGGGCAAGGCGCCTGATGCGATATTCTACAGCGGGGAACTCCCAGAGCAGCCGCCGTATATCACAAGGGGGGGAAGGGACAAGGAGATGGCCCTTGGAGTTCATGTCCAAGACCTTGACCATGGGATAGTAGGGGTCAAGCCCGACCTTAGCAGGATTATAAATCTCGCCGTAAAGATGAACAAGAATTGCTACATAGGCTGCGTTGTAAATGAGAACGACAAAGGGAACATGACTAGGGAGACGGACCAGATAATAGCAACGTACAACAGGAATCCTGCGAGGATAGTCGAGGCGATACAGGCGAACATATGGTTTCTTGAGGGGCAGTCTAAGATATTAAAGACCCTGCAGGAAACCAGGCAGAAGGACATTAAAACGAATAACAGGAGCGCTAGGGCGGAGAGGGTGCAGAAAAAGATAACGCAGTTCGAGAAATCGATAGCAGATTATGAGCTTATTGTCGACAAGCAGATTGAGCTCCTGAGATTATGGTTTGACGAGAGGGTGGATGTTGGGCTGGGCATATACGATAATGCGCGCACGATACTCTGGACGCTCAATAAATTCGACGGGGTAAAGGATAACCCAATATTCCTAATGGCGCTGTCTGAAAAACTGAGCAACGTACGGCTGCCCAACATCAGGGATATGCTAGAGAACAGGAACAAGATGGATACCCTGAAGAAGAATTACGGGGAGGTAAGCGATACGTTGCTTGAGATGCTGGAAATGAAGGGTAGCAGGAGCGTACGCGGAGAGGAAAAGGAGGATATGATTGGTGATCTGTTCTCGCACCTGGTGGAAAACTCGAAATCTCTGGCAGACAATATAATAAAACAAGGACACGTGGAGAGGGTGAACGTAGAGAGGAAGATGGCAAGGGATAGCATGGATGGGGTGGCCGGCGCCATAATGATATTTGTGAACCAGTTGGCCGGGTCTAAGGAACTCTGCGAGCTTGCCAGCACAATAGGGAAATACAGTGTTATAGCAGGAAAGAGGGACACTTCGGGCAGGGAGTACAGCATAAACGTGCTGCCGCCGAACCTTAATCTCGTAGATATAAACGGATTGAAGGTTCTTATATCGCACAAGCCATCAGAGTATACTTCCACATTCATCAAAAACAACAATAGCGGAGTCGACAGGGAGATATCTAGGGCCAAGGACAAGATAGACCTTTACCTTTTCCAGCATTCGTTCAACTGCGAGGTCTGGATAACGCCGCTAAAGACGAGAAGCGAACATAATGTGTATGTGTTTGGCGCGCCGCCTTTCGTGGATGTAGATAAGGTAGAGCAGACGCACAAGGAAGGGATAAAGACCCCTTTCATAAAACAGTGGGCCAAGGGCCCGATTACGTCGGGTTTCTTGGAGATACACCATGACGGCACTGCGTTCGACTATAATTTCTACAGTTCAGAGTATCTGAAATTGCTCTCAAATAAGGAGAAGGAGGAGCAGCTGAAGGTGCTTATGGCCAAGATAGAGGCTTTTTCAAAGGATCGCGATGCTGCTATAAACAGATTAAAGCTTGGCTTTGAATGCGAAAAGGTTGAGAAAGCGCTGCTCGGCGAGGCCACGCCTTTCATTCCGATTCCGCATATGAAAGGCCTTGAACTCGGAAGGACTCTTGAAAGCCGCATTGCGGATCTGGGGGTGAGGAGATTGGATATAGACCATAGGGACAGGCTTCAGATAAATGCGAAATTGCCGTCGGAATTGAACGACAATCTGTTGGAAAAGATGCTTGTCGATGCAGGCATAGACCCTGGCAATGCGGGGCAGGTGAGGAATCTTCTGGAGAGGATGAGTGCGAAGGCCAGGGAATCGGATTCTGATTCTCCTGAGACAAAGGCATTCCTTGAGAGGGTAATCCCGCAAGCGATAGAGGATACAAAACTGGAGAAGATCACCCATGTAATCCTCTCAGACGTCCACGTCGGGAGCCCTGGCCAGGGGACTCCGACGCTGATGATATTGGAAGGCATGCAGAAATTCCTCCAGGAGAACGGGTACGGCAAGGAAGGGAAGCCTTTCGTGCTGGAGCTTGGAGGAGACAATCTCGAAGGAAACCTGAGAGATCACAAGAACGAGCTGAATACAGAATCCGGAGTGGTCAACAAGCTCAATTTCTCAGAGATGCTTGAGAAAAAGGGAATCAGGAAAGGATCTGAGGAGTACGAGAGGGAGATGAACAGGTATGCAGAGTGGCTATTCAGCAAGCAGGCCATGCACAGGCCGGACGAGCAGGCCGAGGTGTTCGTAAGAAAGGCGAGATGGCTGTTGGACAACGCAGACCACATCGTAATTATAGCAGGGAACCACATGAACAGGACGCTTTCCGACAAGAGCATGGACGAGTCGCAGAAGCTTGGAATGCTCATAGAGCAGT
Organism: Microcaldota archaeon; assembly: GCA_021791725.1. Lineage (GTDB taxonomy): Archaea > Micrarchaeota > Micrarchaeia > Micrarchaeales > CABMGC01 > JAJYVZ01. Next base: position 10,978 of record JAJYVZ010000018.1, read on the forward strand.
TTATACCGAAAGAAAGGGTGACCAGGGTGCCAGGCGGAGAGTTTGGGTTGGAACACGTGCAGATAAACGGGAGAAAGTATCTCTTCCAGCACAAACCGCCGGACAGCCAGACCGCTATCGAGAAGACAAGGATTGAGGGAACATCCATAAGCGGCGACAAGCACGTATACCATCTTGGCATATTCGGCAACAAGGTCTTCATCACATCCCCGCAGCTGCAGGGCTTCAGCACATTCCCGGAGCAGGTCGGATTCCCGGTGAACGACGGCGGAAGGGGAATATCCATACACGACCTTTACTACCACGGCGACAAGCAGGATCCGGTGATAGTCCATGGGAGGCCGGTTCTCCTGAGAGAGCTAAGGGACAGGAAGATCGTTGAGGAAATCAGTAAGAACATAAAAGAATTCGAGAATTCGTTGAGAACCGGGGAGACCAAGACGGAGAGGATAGAGCTTTACAAGAAGACAAAGGCCTGATCACTCCATAAGCTTCCTTACAAGGGATATCTCTTCCTTAGGAGAGATGTTGCTGCCAACCGGAGTCTCCAGTATGAGCGTCTTGCCGCTTATGTCGGCGCTGTGAAGCAGCGCATCGAATCCTTTTCTGCCTATCTCGCCAAAACCTATGTTCTCATGCCTGTCCCTGTGCGAGTTAATGGGAAACTTTGCGTCGTTAAGGTGAACCACAGGCACGTTCTCCTTTCCCAATGACTTGAATATCGTATCGACCACTTCCTCCTTCCTTATGTCGTAGCCGGCAGCGAATGCATGGCACGTGTCCAGGCAGAATCCAACCCTCTTGCTTCCTATCCTGTCGCGTATCTCCGCAAGTTCCTCGGTTGTTGACCCTATGCTGTTGAGCTGTGCCGACTGGTTCTCGAGGAGTATCATCGGCCCCTTCAGCATCTTTGCGGCTTCCGAGACTGCGCTCGATACCCTGTCAACTCCGAATTCCCTGCCCTTGCCCATGTGGCTCCCCAGGTGCATCACTATGTAGTCTATGCCCAACTTCCCGCAGCGCTCCGCCTCGTCGTCCAGGGATCTCTTCGATAATTCGTAAAGGCTTTCTTTCGGTGTCGCAAAATTAGGCAGATACGGAAGATGAGATATTGTTTTCTTTATGCTTGAGGTGGACAATGCGTCCCTGAATGCCTTTGCGTCGGAATCAGAGACAGGGTTTGTCGCCCACCCCCGCGGATTCCTAGTGAATATCTGCATCGCAGTGCAGCCAAGTTCCTCGGCGGCGGAAACGGAGTTGGCTATGCTGCCGCTTATGGACAGGTGCCTTCCAAGAAATGCCATGATGCCCACGATTTTTCAAACGTTTTTTGCATAATCTGATTGGTGATTATGGCGACTTGCCCTGCGGAATGACACATGAGGACACTGCAGGGAATGATGCCTGCCTGGCCCATGCGCCTATGCCGTTAGACGAGAGCTGTGCATATTCGGATGCATACGATACCGTATTGTTCCTCTGGTTGTACAGGCTTATGTTCACGCAGTAAAGATACCCTTTCTGCGATGCCGCGCATTGCGGAGATATCGGTATGGCCCCGGAATACGTGTTCTGACCGCTCCCGAGATTCGTGTAGTTCCACTTGCCTATTCCTGATTGGGACACGTTGGCGAATTCCGTGTATACGAATCCGTTTCTCTCGTAGAAGCTGCAGAACAGCCTTCCGTCCCATATGAAGCATGAAGGCAGCACCGTGGTGGGCTCTATGAGGGGTATTGCTGGTATGCTGCCGGCCTTCCATCTTCCTATGCCTGACGAGGAGACGTTTGCGTAATACGAATCGAAATATTGCCCAAGGATCATGCCGTTGCTCTGGTTATAGTACGGGATTCCCGCTATAATGCAGTACATAGTGCCGTCCCTTATGTTGCATGACGCGCCGCCATACGCTCCGTCTGTTTGTATGCTGGTAGTCTTTGCCCATGCGCCCATGCCGGATGCTGAGACGCTGGCGTAATAGGCTGACGTGCTTGAGGCGTTGCCAGGGCCAAGGCAGTAGACATAGCCGTCTGAAGTGTCGCATTCGCTAGATCCTGGGCCTCCGGCATTGGGTTCAGATACCGGCAGTTTGGAGGCAAGGTGCCAGGCGCCAACGCTGCCGTTTGATATCTTGGCAGAATATACATAGGACGCGGTTGCATTTGAGGCATTCTTTCCTATGCAGTAGATGTTCCCGTAGTCGGTGAAACACTCGTCTATTGCGCTTAGCCCAGGGTTCTGGAACCGCGCCTGCGCACCTATGCCGTTATCTGACACTGCTGCAGAGAAAGAGTTGTGATCATATGATGAATTGGTGGCGTTTGATCGGGATATGCAGTATATGTAATCGGGCTGCGCCACGACTGGAACCGCTTGCTTCACTGTTGTGGTCATTGAAGATGTCGCTGTTTGCATTGTTGAGGTTGGAGATGTGGTGCTCAGCGTTACTGGCGCGGCATTCCTTACTATGCTGTTGAAGAGCACGACCATCGTTATGATTATTATTGCCAGGACGAAGAAGTATATGGGCACTTGGTACAGCGGGTTCGTTGCCGGTTGCCGCTTTGATGCCTTGCTCTCCGGCTTGGGCCTCGCGTTGGCTATGGTGCTGACCGTGTTGCTCCGTATGCTCCTGCTCTCCTTGTCAAGGATAGGTATGAACTCTTTCTCTGAGGCAGACAACCTGCTTTTTGGCACAGGGCTCTTCCTCCTTGCCCTGAGTCTTGCCATGTACTCCTTGGCCTCTTCAGATCCTTTTGGGAATCTTCCGTGCTTTTGATTCCTCCCTCTCCCGTTTTTTACGGCCATGTAATACGTATTGGTTTTCCTGCCAATTATTTAATATATTGCATGCAGCAAGCGCACCAATCCGCATGTCTGTTATGTGTTTTTATATGTTTCTCTGGTAATCTATAGCACGGAATTGTTCGAAAACAAGAGGTGATAGAATGAACATTTTCCAAAAAAGACAGGCAGACGGCGTCCGGGCAGAGAAGCCTGCGGCAACAGAGCAGAAGGAAACGGAATTGAAAAGAACAGAGTTCCACTTCAGCTCCATAGAGGCTGCAATGATACAGAGAGACGCAATGACCGCACTGAGGCATGGGAAATAACCCTCCCTCAGGCGAGAAACTGCAGGACCGTACTTTTTTTCTTTCCGTGCTTTTAGTCCATTACGCAGTGAACACGGAGAAGAATTCCGATGCCTTGTACCTCTCTATCCCTTCCATGCCGTATCTCTCGAAATGCCTGTCGTTTATGACTACGATTACCCTCGCGTACTTCTGCTTCCTCCCTTCAAGCATCTTCCTTGCCGACTCAATGCTGTTCGCTCCGGTCTCGTACTCGAACGCTATCCTCTCGGAGTTCATGAATGCAACTACATCAGGCCCGTAGGAGCTGTTGTATACGTAGTTCCTTATGCCGAGCGAAGAGAGATGCCTGCTTATCAGGTTCACGCTTACGTCGTGCTCTGCACTGTTCTTGGCCATGGATATGCACCAGTGCCCGGCGTTTGGCCCGGATTCTATTGTGCATTGCTTGAGGCTCCCCTCCTTGAGCAGCTTCTCTGCCGTTTCCCTTATGTCCTCGTATCCGAACCCTTTCTTTTGCATGGCCGCGACAAGCTCTTCTTTCCTGATCCCTTTTTTAGACGCCTCAATGACCTCGTGGCCGAAGTACGTCCTCTCGCCGGTGTGCAGTTTGAACCTCACTATCGACGGTTCCTTCCTAGAAGACGAGACCACTATTGCGTGGCCTTTCTTAAGCTCGCGCATCGCCTTCTTCACCTCTATGAACCTGTTAAGCTCGTTTCCGCAGGCTATAAGGTTGGCTATGTAGTTCAGTTCCTCAGGCTCCCTCTGGTAGAATGCAATCAGCGTGGAAGCGTTGCTCCTTATGCTCTTGTCTATGCCCTTCGCCCTCTGCGATATCGTCACTATGCCTATCCCGTACTTCCTGCCTTCAGCCATTATCCTTGATATTGAGGAACCTTCGATCAGCTTCTCCGCCTCGTCTATCACTATGCATATCCTTATGCCGTCGCTCTTCTGCATGCCCAGCATCTTTGTGTACATGCGCTTGAGGAATCCTTCTATGTACGCCTGCTGCGCGTCTGACGAATGCAGCCCGGACAGCGCGAAGATGGAGCTGTTTTCCAGCACGTCGTCGAACTTGAGGGTCTTGTTCGGCGAGCCGAGCAGCCTCAGGCGCTTCTCAAGCGAGTCCAGCGTGTTGGCCTCGGTCTTGGAGGCCCTCCTCATGAAGACTTTTATCGAATAGAGCAGGTCCGACATCGCGGCCTCGCCGCCCCTGGAGCCGATTATGTTGTATGTGTAGAGTATGCATCTGTGAAGCAGGCTCGTCTGGACGCTGCCTAGCCCGAAAGTCCTCCTGAACATCTCGGCAAGCTCTGATGCCCTCTCCCTCTCGTTCATCCCGTCCAGGCCGAGTATGTTTATGCCTGCGTATTGTGCTATGAATACCCTTGCATTTATGTCGTCGGCCATCTCCACGTACTCGTTGTGGGAGTCGAAGATTATGGTTTTTATTCCCTGCCCGTTCAGTCTTTTGAGTATGAGCTTGCACGCGTTCGACTTTCCGCTGCCGCTCTCGCCCATTATCGCAATGTGCGAGTTTATCTCCCTGTTGAGGTTTACCCGGTATGTAGTGCCGAGGAGAGGGAATGGCCGCTTCCATACCCACGAGATTCCTCTGCCTATCCGCGAGAGCCTTAGATTCCTGCGGACAGTGCCTATTGCTTCCGTATCCTTTTTATAAAATAAAAACAATATTCCTTTTATCGCCGCTCGCAATTTTGCATTTAGTAGTTTCGTATTTGGTATATTCATAGCAGCACCAGGTGAAGGTTTAAATTAGCGTATTGAGAAAGAGTTTTGTGGAAGATTCGGATTCTGTGAAGGAGGTGACATTCGATGAGGTCGTGGCCATGTCCGCAGGTGGAAGGCCAAGGATGGTATGGCTTGGAAGGGAGCCGGCAGACCGCATAGCCGGCATGCTTGGACTACAGGCAGGCAGCATTATTGGGATTGATGCTGAAAGGATACTGCGTGGCAGCGCTGATGCGCTCGGCGAGGTCAGGGGTTCGGTACTCATGTGCTATCATGGCCGCACCTCGAAGATGGTAGCCTCGTTCCTGAAGAAAAGCCATGGCATAGAGGCGTACAGCATGAAAGGCGGGGTGACGTCTGTAGTTGGCGAGATATTCTGATCGTGTGGTTCGATGGAAGTGTTTGACATCTTTTCAGATGGATTCAACATATTGAAGAAGCAGCCTGGCATAGCGCTGCCGATGCTGGTTATGTATGTTGCAGTTTTCTTCTGCGCGTTACTTGCGGTGGTAGGCTTTGGAGCGGTACTCTTGCTTATCCACGCCGCAATGCCTCTCAGCTTCGGCGCTGTGCTTGCAGAACTGCCTGCCATAGCCGTTGCGGCAATAATCTTCGTGCTGGTAATAGTCGCGGCAAGCGCGTTCATAGAAGCGATGTACATAAGCATGGCAGCGCAGGGAAAGCGGGGCCGGGTATCCCTTAGCAAGGCATACGACGTAGCGAAAAAAACGTTCGTCCGCCTCTTCCTGCTGGACATAACAAAGGTCTTGATATTGCTGGCTGTGCTGTCCGCGCTCGGGGCAGTGTTCTTCTTCACGGTCTTTCAGGGAATGAGCTCGTCCGCGGGGTTCATAGCGGGGTTGGCATTTCTCTTCATAATAGGGATAATAGCTGCTGCCGCTCTTTACCTGTCCCTGTTCCAGTCTTCCGTTGTGTTGGTGATGGAGGGGAAAGGCGTCTGGGAGTCGATAGATAGGAGCATAGAGATATGCAAGGCAAGGTTCTTTACGCTTCTGCTCTTCGTGGTAATATTCGCTGCGCTGGCTGTCGTGTTCTCTGTAATCATGGACATAATCGATCTCATGCCCCTGATAGGATTTATAATAGGGATAATACTTAATGTATTCTTCGGCGCGTGGGCAGTCATGCTGCCTACGCTGTTCTACCTGCAGTATGGAACTGGAGGGAAGGCAGGGCGTGCGCGGAGAAGGAGGAAAATGTAGGGTATGAATGGGTAGCGCTGAGTGCAAGGGGCGACTGTGAAGTCGCCTCCTGGTCCTTGCTCTCCCTGACGCAGTCTATGCGCGTACTCAGCCCGTCTTTGGTTACAGGGATATACAGTACCAGCGTCTGGCACGTCTCCTTTTCGCCGGCCATCTCCAGATAGTCCCTGATGTCGCTGATGTATCCGCGTATCTGCTCGAGCGCTCCATAGAGCGCTTTTGCGTCGTCCATGCGTAGCGTTATGCCGCACATGCCCTTGAGATACAGGACCCCTTTGCTTCCTTTCCTCGCACTCACCTTACTTGCGCTAAAACCCATTCATACCACCCAGCAGAAGCAGCCCTAGCCGCAGAACCTTCGTTCCGCCATTTTTGTATCGCGTCTGGCCCAACGCATTCCGTGATACTATTTACCGCAGTAAAATATTTATACCTTTATATTATATCTTGTAGAAAGAGAAATGCTTTTATATTAGTAAGGGGATATAATAACGCTGTGAAAGCAGCATCACCCAGAAGAGGCGGCCTCGGCCGCCCTTTGCGCTCAATCCCTGCCTACAATCTCGTCTGCCTTGTCCTCGATCTCGTGGAATGCGGATTCGGAGTCCGCGTCTATGCACACTCGTATTATTGATTCCGTGCCGGACTTCCTGAAGAGCATGAACCCGTTCTTGAAGTCTATCCTTATCCCGTCTAGCCTGTTCACCTTCCCGAACTTGCGCGCCCTCCCCTCTATGTCCTTCATCTTCTCTTCCCTTTCATTGGCATCGGAGAAATGGATGTTCTCGGTTTTGTAATGTAGTTTTGGGAACTCGCCGACCAGCTCGCTCATGGCCTTTCCGGTCTTGGCGACTATGTCGGCAATTAGAACGGCGCCGACAATCCCTTCGGAGAACGGATGATATTTGGCGAAGTAGTAGTGAGATGACGATTCCATGCCAAATACGTGTTTCCCGCTTATCATCTTTTCGACAAAGAAGAACGTTCCGGTCCTGCAGTAGTCCACTTTCGCATACTCCCTGACTACATTTGAGCATGAGACGTTTATAAGCGCCCTCTTGTACTTCTTGTACTTTATTAGTATAAGACCGGCAATTACGGGTTCTATGAACCTGCCCTTCTCGTCTACGAACGCTACCCTGTCCCCATCCGCGTCAAACTGAATTCCGAAATCAAGCCCGTTCTTCTTTACGAGCTGTCCAAGCTCCTTTGCATGCTCCGCCTTCGGTTCCGGCTGGCGTCCGTAGAAGTCGTCAGATATCTGTTCATGAAGCATGAATGGAGTTGCGCCTAGCTTCTTTAGCACTTCCCCTGCAACGTGGGTGGTTGCGCCGCCCATGCTGTCT
>JAJYVZ010000019.1 GCA_021791725.1 Microcaldota archaeon
CTTTCCTGTGGAAATCTGCGAATTTCAGACAGAAATCGCGTTCATCCCAGAGCGAATTAAACGCAGAGGTTGCGGTTGAAAGTGCAGACTTTAAGGTATCTCTCTTAGACTCGGTTGCGCATACTTGCATAATCTCAACCATAAGTATATATCAACACAAATTTAGTAACCGCATGTTTCTCGGCTTCCTCCCCATCTCAAGAGATGGGGTATCCGCCGGAGTGAGGAAATGAAGATAAATAGGACACTGGCGCTGGTCATCCTTGCTGGGGTTATTGTCACAGCGGCAACGTTCATCGCGCTTGCCATTTACGTCTCTTCGACAATAAGCGCCGTAAGCACCGCAGCTAACGCAAGCGTTCAGGGACAGCTTAACCTCAGCATATCTCTTGGCCAAGCCAACTTCTTCACGTATTATTACGGCACCAAGATAGTCCCTTATGTGCGCCTGAACTACTCCGAGAAGAACGCCACTAATGCAAACCTCTTCGTCGGAGTATATTCATCTAACCCGGTTCAGCGTATATACCTGATAAACGTCACTGATTATTGTTACCAGTGCCTTAACGAGCACGCATTGCTGGAGAATTTCACGCGCTATGCACTTTCTTACGGGTTTATACGGAACTCCACAAGCTTTGCCTATCTGAACATAAACCAGCTCAAGTACATGCCTCCGAGGTCGATAGTCATATTGCCTTCGGGCCTTCTTCCCATAGTCATGCTGCCCGATTCCCCGATAAAGGGGAACTTCAGCATCTTATCGCTGCTGGCAAGGGGCGATACTGTCATATACGTTGGCGACGACTTCTCCAGAAGCGTGGGCCTCCTCGGGGCGGCGATATTCTCCAACTACACCAACTCCACGCGGATTCTCGATGATGCGGGGCTTGGGACATTCCCTTCCCTTTACACTCCAGTCAACAACACGCTGGGGCTTCACTTCGATTCTCCGACATTCAACTTCTCCGGTGGCGAGTCTTCGGCATATGGGCCACTGACATACAAGTATGCAGGTACGGGCACACTGGTGGCATTCTCCAACACCCCTGCCAACTCGTGGAACGATACGTCGCAGATGGCAAGCGACATAGCAAAGGCCATACTCTCGCATTTCTGGGACCTCGAACTCGCTTCCGGATATAACAATATTGCGTTTGCAAGCGGTTCCCAGGAAGGCACTTTGGGGGCGCTTGGATATGCCACGCGCATAGAGAACACCAAAGGAACCGGGCAGGTATTGAACAACTCGTATGCCCTTGCAATAATGACTTTATATAACAAAAGGTATTTCCTGGCAAAGGACATGGTCTTCAGAATCCGCTTTAATCCAAATGGCACACTCTCCATGCCGTCGATTATAGGCGTCGGGGAGCGTATACCGATAGGAATAAATATAAGCACTGCAAGGAACAGGGAGATAATCTCCCACCTCCAGTTCACGAACATAAACATGTCTTCGATAAGGAACGTGTCGCTTAGCTTCTTTAACGTCTCTCCCCAGATCAGCTACACGCAGAAGACGGTCGTTGTCGCGTTTCCGCAGGGCTATTACATAACGCTGCTCAAGGATTACAATGGATCGCTCTATGGTGGGGCGATCTTCAGGATGGCGCCGCTTCTCATAAACCCGATACTGCTTGACTTTTCTAACCAATCTTTCTCCTTCAGGGTAGCAAGCAATGGCCAGAACGTAAACAACGTAGGCTATTCGGTTGACATCAACGGAACGTACAGGGAGAACGGCACGATATCGGACGGAATCATTTCCTACCAGCTTCCGAAGGGGGCGATAATACCATCCGGAAACGTCACTTTTGACATAGGCATACTAGGCACCGTATACAGGTACAAGGAACCGTACAGCAATACGCCAATAAGGATACCGCCTTTCTACATAGAGCTGGCATTCGTGATAGCCTTGATAGTAATACTCAACATAATATCGAAAGCTCCGGAGAGGGACGAGTACTATGTCGATGTGCAGGATTTCCGGGAGACCAAGAAGACGAGCATAAAGGTAGACAGGAGCGAAGTACTCGGCGTGTTTGACAAGGTTAACTATGCGTACCACTGGAGATACATGCCGCTTACGCTTGACGAGATAAGGAACGGGATAAACGCCAATCTCAAGTACAACGATACGCCGCTCTCAATCACTACGCAGAACACCGTGTTTGTGCTGAACAAGATTATTGCGAAGGGAGAGGTTGCTGAGACCGACGGCTATTTCGCCCCGGTGAGCTGGATAAAGAATTCTAAGCATGACATTGAGTATCTCACGGTATTCAGGAGGCTTAGGGATTACTGCATAAAGAATGCTGTGCTCTTCACGGAGCTTGATTCCGTGGATTTCTCCGACATGGTACTTACCAAGAACAACGTGCAGAACTATGTAATAATATATTCTGAAGGGGCAACGCCAAAGGACATACGGGTGACGGATTCGAGAAGGATTGTGCTTGCCTTTCTAGACGAAGATAGGAAGGCCGATTTCATGCAAGAACTGTATTCGTCTTACGGCCCGGAGACAGAGAACCTTAAGATGGCGATAGACTACGGATACGTAACCGCTGTAGACACAGAGCACCTGGAGTCTGTAATATTTTGAGGATCAGTTCGCAGTGACGCTAGCGCCGCTGTCTTTGCTGCCGTTTCTGGAGTCTGCCGCCCCTTGGCCATCGCCCTCATCGGCAAAGAGGTGCCTGTACTTGCTGTCTACCAGCTCCTTGAGCGATTCCTCTATCCTTCCCCTTTCCGTGCCTGTCAGTTCGCTGAGATCACCGGAGAGCTGGCTAATGTAGCGCATTATTATCTTGTATTTTGACTCCTGTATGTTTCTGTTCCTCACGCCGCTTATGTACCGCTGTATTCCCCTTCCGGCTTCCTGCACCGACAGCTTTATCTCTTCTATTATCTCTTCTTCTTTTGAAACTGCCTGCTTGCCTACTCCGGAATAAGGTATGTATACCGAAGAAACGTTAACCATAACGCTGACTGGCTCTTCGTCGAACTTCTGTATTCCGTATCTCTTCCAGTCTATCCCCCTGACCGCATCGGTTATCGCGCATGCCGATCCGTCGAATAGGAGAGGCACTTTGTTGGCGAAACGGAGTATGCTGCCGCTCTCCGCGTCTCCGATCTTCTTGCCTGCGCCGCCTCCGTACGCTATGCCAGTCTCAACGACGAATGGCACGCCTCCTCTGAATATCCTGGGCTTCCTCTCGCTGACAGACACGAACTGCGGATTGAGTATGTTCTTTATCGCTGCGGCTATGCCCTCCTCTCCTATCATAGACAGCGAGTCCAGTTCTGGGGATACCCATTTCAGCGACTTGAACACCTTTACCAGCTGCTCGGCCTCTTCCCACTTAAGGTGGCGAGGCTCCTTCTCGAGATCTATTCCATGGGCAGCCTGCTTTATCTCGTCAACCTTGTTCTGGGTGAATCTTGAGAATGTCTCTATGAGGAAAGACGATATCTTTCTGCTCTGGCTGGCCTGCGCGAATTCCAGCAGTTCGCTGGCGTTTATTCCAAGAGGATGCGGCTTTATCTCCTTGGGCCTCTTTGGAAGCGACGATGCGGATCTCGGAAACAATATCTCGTTGCCGTCAGGTTCGTGCAGCTTTATCTGCACGTGCGGGTTCGCAAGAGCAGTTCTCTTCAGGTATTCATATATTCCGTGGTCTCCGCCCTCGTACTTCACGTCGCCGAACTCGCCGTGGACGGAGAATCCTTTGAAAGACTTCTCGGAATCCACTGCGTTCGTTATTATTGGCTTGTTGTTCCTCGTGTCTATTGAGATGTCGCATTCGTAAGAATCCCTAGATGTGCCTGCCTTGACGTGTATGGGCTTGTTGGTGGTTATGAGTGAGAAGAGGGTGCAGCTCGCTGCCCCTATCCCCTGCTGCCCGCGCTGCTGCATATACCTGTGAAACTTCGTGCCTGCTAGCACGGTTGCCATTGCCTTTCCAACTATGCTCTTTGGTATTCCCGGGCCGTTGTCTGTCACTGCCACTGAGTATTTGTCCTCCCCCAGCTCCCTGACGTCCACAGATATCTCTGGGAGTATGCCTGCCTCCTCTGTCGCGTCCATGCTGTTAGTGACGTATTCGTGCACTATCGTAGTCAGAGAGCGCACCTTGCCGGAATAGCCGAGCATCTGCCTGTTCTTCTTGAAGAACTCTGCTATTGAGTGCTCCTTGAACCGCTTGAATATTGTGTCTGCATCATTTGGATCTGCCATCCCGATCGCCTCGTTTCTATCTTATTGCTGTTTGCTACTTTATAAATTCTTCATGGAACTCTCTTTTAGCTTCCTCCTCATGGCTTCCATGATCCTGTACGCCTTCTTGTGCGTGCCTCCGTTTATTATTACCTCAACAGCTGCCCTTGCCATCCTGGTCTCGTCTATGGTGCCTATGAAGCTTATGAAGCTACCGTATATGCTCACGTGGGCGCCGCTGACCTCCTCTATGTACAGTTTTGTCTTCCCCTTCTCCCCTATTATCCTGGATTTTATCCTTGATATGCCTGCTTTTGTGTTGAACAGGTCCTTTAGGCTCACTGATGCAAAAAAGTAGTCTTCGGAAAGGAGCTTGAGCGACGTGGCCATGTCGAAGCCCCTGCCGAATGCGGTAATGACGTTATGTGCATTGTATTCCGTATATGCGTCGCCTGATATCGAGACAACGTTCCCGTCCTTTATCTCTATGGTGCACCCTAGCCTCTTCCTTGCGTATTCAAGCATTGCACCGTTGTCACCAAGCAGTATCTCTGCTCTCTTGTGCGGTATGAGTATCTGCTGCGCAAAAAACACCCGTTTATATATTTATTTCTGTAATTTAATAGCGTATGCCGTATCGGTTTCCACTGCCGCTATGCAACGGCGTAGCATTCTCTTTTTGTAATAGTGGAAGTATTACTTTGAATAGCAAGGTTTAAATACGTTGATAATCACAATTCCTATGATTGAATCATGATTCTTTCATGACAGATTTGTGCAACAGTCATGGAAGATCCATGCTTTAATCTTTGCAGGATGGTCGAGTGGAGGAGTACGCAAATACAAAGGCTCTGGAGAAGAAGGTCGAGGAGCTGGAGAGAATGATGATAGAGAAGACGGATAACGATATGATAGAGTCAAATCTCCATGCGATAATGCAGTACGTAGAGAAGATAAAGCAGGACGGAGAACGCATGAAGCGCGAGAGGGACGAGACCGTAAAGGCAATGAACTACCTCGTGGAAGAGATAAAGAGGCTGAAGGACAAGGTTGATGGACACCAGGGAAATACTTACAAGAACGGCGTGGCAGACGGGGAGGGAGATGACGCGGAGATCCCGTTGGCAGAAGCAGACGCGAAGATAATCAGCTATATTCAGATAAGGGAGATGGTCTGCGCGGACGACGTTAAATCCCTTATGAACTACAGGGGAAGGAACGCCGCTTCGGCAAGGCTCAACAATCTCTACAGGCTCTATGGAGGGATACTCCTTAAGAGATTCCAGATAGGCCACAAAGTTTACTATAAATATGCTGCTGGCAAGTCGACCAAAAATATACTGATTGTATCACCTCCGCAGTAGTAAGTAATTTGCCTGCTTTGCCCCCAAAGCAGGCTTCTGCTTTTTTTATGGCGGGGGTGATGCAACAGTTATATCCAAACATTTCAGCTGTGCTGACGTGCGTTCTTATCTTCCTAGGTAGTGAATGGAAAAACCGGTTCCATGCTTGTTCAGCCTCAAGGGTATCACGACCTCTATCACGTACTCATCGCCCTTTGTTGGGATATCTATCTAGAGAGAGAGAGAGAGAGACTGCAACAAACGACCCCATCTGTCCTGGTCTTCCGCCGATAGTCGCATATGTGTTTGAGAAAGGGGCTTCTTTGAATCCGAGTTCTGGGCTTATTTTAGCTCTGCCGAGCGAGAGTTCCGACCTCTTTATGATCCAGTCGGCAGTATGCGCATCCGCCCTCTCCCTCGCAAGCGTCTTGAGGTCTTCCGAGCGCTTGATTTAAAACTTATAGCACTTGAAGTATTTGCAGAAAGGGAAACTGCATTTCAACTAAACTTAAAGGGGATAGGAAATTAGGCTGGACCGCAGAGAGGTACTTTATACCGGGTGGATACAATAAGACCATTGCCGAATTCAATCAGAAGGAATGGGATAAGTTCTATGCCAATTTTACAAAAAGATTACATTATGCAAAGTTTGGCAAATGGCATAAGCAAGTGGCCTCATCCCGTAGCTAACTTAGCTTCACCAACTATCACGTAACTTAAGTATACATGGCAATTTTCCATTGATTAGTGATTAGGATGGAAGATATAACAACGCAATTGGGCAGTATAATTATAAAGAATGGGTTAATATTAATGGAAAACGAGATTGAACGGCGATCAATGCCCTTAGCCCTTGTGTCCAACTACTCGGTTGTTATGCCGTAGCCAGACAGGCGCCATCTCTGCGACATGTTCCTCAGGATTGATACTTTTGCACCTTTCTCTACGCAGACCGGCGATTTCAGCATCACCTTTATCCTTCCCTTCTTTGCAGGCGTCGCGTAGCCGACCACCGTTGCGGTGCCGACACCAAGGATAATGGGCTCGTTTGCCACGAACGCCCGCTTCGGAAGGTCCTCCCTGACTATGTCCTTGTATTCAAGGTTAAGCTCATGTCTCGTCTGCGGAAGTTTTCCTGCCTTGCCTATGACATTGCCGACAAGCCCGTCCGCTTTCGAGAAAGAGGGGTCGAATTCTGTGCCCACGGCTATCAGACCACCTGCAATCGCCTCCTTTATGTGGCCTGTGCTTGTGGATAAGCTTTCTATCCTGGTCAGCACCGGCTCGTATTCCTTCTTGTTCTTCTGCTTGTTCACGATGCCTGGCCGTATCTCTATCTCGTCTCCGGGCTTTAGCTTTCCGTGGACTATAGAGCCACCGACAACGCCGCCGACAAGCTTCTCTATCTTCGTGCCTGGTCTGTTTGCATCGAACGACCGGACTATGTACATGAATGGATCTGAATCAACGTCCCTCTTCGGAAGCTGCACCTTTGATATCTCGTACAGCAGAGAGTCTATGTTTATCTCCTTGTTGGCTATGACAGGCACTACGGGCGCATTCTCCGCTATGCTGCCCTTTACGAACCTCTTTATCTCGTTGTAATGCTCCTTTGCGCGCGCCTTGCCTACTATGTCTATCTTGCTCTGCACTATTATTATGTTCTTGACTCCGAGTATGTTAAGCAGCGCCAGATGCTCCTTTGTCTGCGGCATAGGGCACGGCTCTGTTGAAGCTATTACGAACAGCACCGCATCTATAAGGTTGGAGCCGGATATTGCAGTGGCCATAAGGGTCTCGTGACCCGGTGCGTCGAGTATAGATATGCGCATGTAAGGCGCAGGAACGGAATTGCAGTGCTCGCACTTCTCGCGCACTGTAAACGCATCTTCGTCCTTGCACTTCTCGCATTTCTTTATAATTGCGTCCGCATATCCGAGCTTTATCGTCATGCTTCTCTTCAGGCTCTCGCTGTGCTTGTCGGTCCACACGCCGGTTATGGCCTTCGTGAGCGTGGTCTTGCCGTGGTCCACGTGCCCTAGCGTGCCTATGTTCATCTGGCTCTGGCTGAAATTCTGGTCCATGCGATTTACCTATTCCGAGTCTAGAAATGGGATTATAGTAATGCGGAAAAGGTATATAATAATAGGGGGAAATGCTGCCTCTGCCGCCAACAGGTTTACTTGCGTTTGGCTTCGGTAATCGCAGCGTTCTTTGACGCTTCGGTGTCGACCTTTATGACCTGGCTGCGCAGATAATCCGAGTTCTTTACCAGCCTGCATTCCTCTTCGGTAATCACTCCGTCGTCTACTGCTGCAGAGAGAAGCATGGAACGCTTGTCGCTTTTGTGATGGTCGTTTATTACGCCGGTAAGGCAAGGCAGGCCGGAATTTGCAGAACCTCCGTTTGCCGTTGATTTTTTAATTCCTTTGATTGCCTTGTTAAGCTTTGCTTCCGCAGGTTCTGCGGCCATGCAGACTTCCATGGCTTCCATGATTATTGACTGCTGCTTGATAACTTCTGTCTCTACCACTGAACCATCGTCCTTCATTACGGTGAACTTCTCGCCTCTCTTTGGCCTGTATATTCCATTGGTCAAACGTTCCTTTGCCTTGCATTTGGTTGTGATGATTGACGCGACTTTGCGGTTCAGTTCGTCGCTTGGAGCCTTGTACTTTGCAAAATCGGAGAATATGACTTCCCCGAGCATAGCTGCTACCATGCGGTTCGGAAGGTTGTCGAGGAATGCGCTGAACGCCTTCCCGGCTTCGTGCATCAGATGCTGGCACGACCAGTGGACGAGGGGAAGGTCTTCCTCTTGCATTCCATCCATCTCGAAATTGTTAAGTACGGACATGGAAAGGTAGAGATTGCTTAGCACGTCGCCCAGCCTCCTGCTGACGTTCTCCTTCGCCTTCAGCTTGTCGCGATACAGCGCTGCAACTACTGCGGAGGTGAATGCGAATCCTGAGCTGAGGTGGTTTATCTGCCTGTAATACTCGCGTATCTCCTTTGGCGTGCCCTTCTGTATTCCCGCGTTAATTCCTATCCCCAGTTCGCTTGAGGCTAAATTGCCCATCGTGGCTACGCCGTGCTTCCTTATAAGCGCGCCGAATCTCTTCTTGTCACCGGATTTCGCGGCTTCGATTATCGGGTACAGCCTAGGATGCGCACGGAGCAGGCCCTGTCCGTAGATGATGAGATTCCTGGTCAGGGTGTTTGAACCCTCGACCGTAATTCCTATAGGCACTGCCTTGTAGAACTCGGACAGCACGTTTCTTGGACCTTCTACGATTCCCGAGCCTGCCATGATGTCCATCCCGTTGTTGCAGATGGTGCGCATCATCTCGGTGGAATGGTACTTTATTATTGCGGAGGGTATTGTGGGCTTCTTGCCTTCGGCTACTATCTGCAGGGTCATCTTGCGGCCAGAATCTATTATGTAAGTCATGCCTGCTATATTTGCAAGCTTCTCCTCGACTCCCTCGAATCTGCAGATTGGCACGCCGAACTGGTTGCGTATGTAGGCATAGGCGCCGGCATATTCTGAAGCAGTCTTGGCTGCAGATGCGCAGAGCGCAGGCAAGGAAATCGATCTGCCTACTGCAAGGCATTGCATCACCATATTCCATCCCTGCCCCACGCCAGAGCTTCCGCCTATTATGTTATCCTCTACGTCAATCACAACGTCCTTTCCCTCCAACGGCCCGTTCTGGAAAGGAACGGCCAGCGGATGGCGCTCTTTCATAACAAAGTTCTTTGTATTGCGTGGGATAAGGGCAAGGGTAATTCCAGGCTCGTTCCCCTTGCCTAACAGATTGCCGGGATCCCTGAGGTTGAATGCGACGCCGGCAAGCGTGGCTATTGGCGACAGCGTGGAATACCTGTTTGAGATGTCCATCCGGATCTTCAGCATTCCATCATCGCCAAGGAAGACCTCGCCTTCATTCATCATCCCTCCTGCGGCATCTGAGCCGCCGTTCTCGGATGTGAGCGCAAAGCACGGTATCTCCCTGCCGTCTGCAAGCCTGGGCAGCCATCTTTTCTTCTGCGCCTGCGTCCCATAATGCATAAGCAGTTCTCCCGGGCCCAGGGAGTTCGGAACCATATACTCAACTCCAAGGACTACGCTCATAGAGCTTAGCCTTATTATCACCTCTGAGTTAGCTGTCGCCGAGAATCCCAGGCCGCCGTTCTCCTTGCTTATTATCAGTCCAAAGAGCTTGTTTTTCTTTATTGATTCGTATATGTCTGGAGGAAGGCCGTTTCGCTTCTGCGCCTCTATCCAGTTTGCCCTCTTGGCTATATCGTTCACAGGACCGTCGATAAATGCCTTTTCTTCTGTTGACAACGCGTATTTAGGAAGCGCCCGCACTTCTTTCCATTGGGGATACCCTGCAAAGAAGCCGCGCTCTATGCTTACGTCGCCTGCGGTCAGAGCCGTCAATTCCGTCTCGGATACCTGGGTCTTTCCGAGAAGCCGCATCAATGGCGCTGCAGAATTGTCGAACATAGAGGCAAGTGCATGATACCTGCCCTTCTCTTCGGTTGCGCCCGAATCTCTCAGCGCATGCGCAGGATCCTGATTCTCCGGAACCGATTTTTTCCTGAATTTCATGGCATCGCGTGTCGATTAGAGAAATGTTGCGTGTTCCAGTTATTTCTTCTCTGCCTTTTCCCTTGCCTTGAATATCTCTTCGAGCGGCTTCTGCCCGTACTTTGTAATCACTGCGTTTACCTGCTCTGTGTCCGCGCTTATGGTGTTGCCGCGTATGAGCTTCCTCGCCCTGTGGCCCTTCTTCGCGTGCCTTATTCCTGTTCCTGCGCTAAGCAGAGGCCTTGCCTTTATGCTTCCCTCTATCTCCTTCCTTGACGGCGCGCCGGTCTTGTCGCTCAGGCCGGTTATGTGGAGCTCAAAGCCGTCAAGCCCTATTATCGAGCCGTCTAGACTGTCCCCCATCTTCTTCCCGATTAGCGACGGAGACCGGTCCTTGTCAACATCGAACTGCGCGCTCTTGCCTGATTTTTTGTCTGAGCATACCATCTTCATAATATCGTCTTTTTTCTTTCCACCGGCATCTAACTGTATAAAAAATCCCTTTCATCTTATTGTTGCCAACTCTATAAAAACCTTTGTTTCTTGATAGGCAGGGCATCGGAATGTCATCGGTACATTTTCTCAGGCGCTTCGTGAATCTTTACTCGCTCTTTAATATTCCGGCGATGCTTTTTATAATGGTTTCTGCATTTCTTACCGCTTCGGATGTCTCCTCTTTTGTAGGATAGAATTCTAAGGAATACAGTTCTTCGTGCCTCAATTCCCTTGTCCTGTCAAGAAGCAGTACTATTCTAAGGTCGAGTTTTTTTGCTTTCACATATGTACCTTCAAGATATCTACTTATGCAGTAATGGCTTCTTTCCCTTATCCCGTCGCGTAGTAGCAACGACCTCGTCGCATGGAACATTGCCGAATATGCCAACACCAGAGAACTGTCAAACAGTTCATATTCGATTCCTTCCTTTGCCTTGATGAGCATCGCTTTGGCCTTATTAATGCTTTTTATGGAATTTTCTTCTGATGCGGGTATTTTCCTAAGCAGACCCTTCCTGAAACATTCTTCAAGTTCATTCAATCTGATCGCCTAGAAGGATTATGGAACCGAATGCCAATGAATGGTAGAAAACCTGATCCTTGGCTTTTAATATGGCAAGCTTCTCGTCAGTAAGTAGGAGAATGTGCACGCTTCTCCCAAGCTTCTTGCCAAGCTCGTTTGAAAGAAGCGCGATACTATCCTCTCTTGGGCGCTTCTTTATCCTTATCCATATGTCGACATCGCTTTCTTCATCATTGCTTCCGTTTGCCCAGGAACCGTATAATCCCGCGGCAGCCGGTTTTATCTCTGCAATCTTGCTTATGGAAGATGTAGTATAAAGCATATTAACATTGAAAAGTATCTTGAGTGCTTTGACAATAGCTTCATTGGATTTGACCTTGCCGTTCTCAACGATTCCTTCCTTCTTAAATAACGTCACCGTGACACTTACCTGTGAAGGACTAACCCCCAGAGCTTTTGCCAACTGCCTTACTCTGATCTCCTTGTTTGGGTTTTCAAGGATGCTTCTTATTATCTTGTCCTTTTCTTTTGCAAAAATCGTTCGCATATATTGAACATAATGTTTAATATTTATAAACATTTCGTTCGTTTTTATTGAACATTATCTGTACATGTTCTCCGGCTCCTCTGTGAACCTCTTTATCCTGTCGGCATACTCCTTGGGGATTGCCGGCCTTATCTCTGCCATTGCCCTTGCGAAGTCCTGCTTCGTTATGACGTCGCGTTTGTTCCTTATCGCGTTCATTCCTGCTTCCCTGCATATGTTCTCTATCTCTGCTCCAGTGTAGTTCTCCGTGTCGTTTGCAAGGTCCTCGAGGCTCACTGTCTTGTCAAGAGGCATCTTCTTTGTGTGCACCTGGAATATCTTCAGCCTTGTCTCAGAATCTGGCATTGGTATCTGTATTATCTTGTCGAACCTGCCCGGCCTTAGCATTGCGGGATCCATGTCTTCCGGCCTGTTCGTGGCTGCAAGCACCATGACGTTCTTGAGTTCCTGGAGCCCGTCCATCTCGGTGAGCAGCGTGTCTACAACTCTCTCGCCTACGCCGGAATCGCCGTTCTCGCCGCCCCTCGCCTTCGCTATCGAGTCTATCTCGTCTATGAATATTATGCACGGAGCTGCCTGCATGGCCTTCCTGAACACCTCTCTTACGGTCTTCTCGCTCTCCCCCACGAACTTGCTGAGTATCTCTGGCCCTTTTATGGATATGAAGTTTGCTTCCCGTTCCGTTGCAACGGCCTTAGCGAGCAGGGTCTTTCCTGTTCCAGGAGTGCCGACTAGGAGTACGCCCTTGACCGGCCGTATTCCCACCTTCTCGAACATCTCGGGATGCTTGAGGGGAAGCTCTACTGCCTCTCTTATCTCCTCCTTCACCTTCTCTATCCCACCTATGTCGTCCCAGTGGACGTTGGGCCTCTCCACGAATACCTCCCTGAGTGCGCTTGGCCTTACGGCCTTCAGCGCCTCGAAGAAGTCGCTCTTCGTGACCTTAAGATCAAGAAGTATCTCGTTAGGTATGGATTTGACGTCAAGCAGCCTTGGCAGCAACCCTCTTAGGGTAGCCATTGCCGCTTCCCTTACCAGAGCGGTTATGTCCGCGCCCGTATAGCCGTGGGTTATCGCTGCGAGCTCTGATATCACGACGTCCTTGTCTATCGGCATGTTCCTTGTGTGTATCTGTAGTATCTCCTCCCTTGCCTTCCTGTCCGGGATCGCTATCTCTATCTCCCTGTCGAACCTGCCCGGCCTTCTGAGCGCAGGGTCTATGGCGTCTGGCCTGTTCGTAGCTCCTAGGACTATGACCTGCCCCCTGTGCGACATGCCGTCCATAAGCGTAAGCAGCTGCGAGACCATTCTCCGCTCCACCTCGTTCGTCGCCTCCTCCCTCTTTGGGGCTATGGCGTCTATCTCGTCCATGAAGATTATGCTTGGCGCCTTCTCGTTGGCCTCTTTGAATATCTGCCTCAGCTTCTCCTCGCTCTCCCCCACGAACTTGCTTACAAGCTCAGGTCCCGATATGGTTATGAAGTTTGCGTCGCTCTCGTTGGCCACTGCCTTCGCCAGCAGCGTCTTTCCTGTTCCGGGAGCGCCGTAGAGGAGGACGCCTTTTGGCGGCTCTATGCCCAGCCTCTCGAACAGCTCAGGGTATCTTATCGGCAGCTCTACCATCTCACGTATCTTTGCCACCTCTCCCTTCAGCCCGCCGATATCCTCATAATGCACATCTCCTATCTTAACTAGGCTTTCAGACACGGGCTCTTTCTTCACGACAAAATCCGTTTCCTTAGTGACCTTCACCACCCCGTGTGGATTAACCTGCACGACAAGGAAGTTCAGTGTTATGCCGAACATGGGTATCGGTATTACGTCGCCTTTCATCAGCGGCTTGCCGGTCTCGAGCTTCTTCTTTGCATACTCTGTGAAATCGGGTGAGAGAGGCGGCCTCTGGCCTGGCGGAGGAGCTATGACGACACGCTCCGCGTCATTTACCTCTGCTTTGCTTACGAATACCTTGTCGCCTATTCCCACGCCCATGTTCTGGCGAAGATAGCCGTCTATCCTTATGAATCCGAGGCCCTCGTCGCTGGGATGCGCAGACCATACCATAGCCGCAGTGGATTTTATTCTCCCTTTTATCTCCACTATGTCTCCGGACACGACATCGAGCTGCTTGCGCGATTTTGAATCTATCCTTGCGTAGCCTCGGCCCGAATCTGTCACCAGCGCATCTGCCACAGTAAGTTCTATTCCGTTTGACATCTTTGACACTTTCTTGGGATTTTCCGGATATGAAATTTGAACTATATTAAACTAAAAATGAAAAATATTTAAACGTGACATCTAGAAGAGCACCATCCTTGACACTTTCGAAAGGAAATACGCGAGGACCAGCATTATCATCAGGCTGAATATCAGGGATAGTATAGGCAGGATAAGCAGGAGAAGCGCGAATATGGTGACTATCATCGCAGAGTATACGCCGCTGTTCCACATCAGCACCTTGCTTCCGTCAAGAGGATATATCGGCAGCATGTTGAAGAAAGCTAGTATTATGCTGGTGAAGAGCGTTATGTTCACAAGGTTCTGAAGATATGTATTCCCAACGTATGCGCTGCTGAATGATGATGTCACGTTTGGAAGGAAGTTCCTGAACATCAGCATGCCTGCCGCAAGGAATATCATGAATACTGCGAAGTTTGTCAGCGGTCCGGCAAGCGAAACTATCCCGTTCTCCTCTTTTGTGAACTTGTTGGTGTATATGTATGTCGCGCCTGGAAGGCCTATGAGTATGCCTACAAGGCTTGGTATCAGTGTTATGGCAAGGCCAATGGTCGATGACTTGAATGCCGCGATGGCGCCGAATCTCTGAGCGGTGAACTTGTGCATAAGCTCGTGAAGGACGAAAGAAAATGAGATGGCTATCACCGATATCGGAAAAAAGTATTCGAACTGCCCCAATGCAGATAAAGAAAATCCTCCGATGAGATACAATGTGAATGCTATGCTCAGCACAGCATCCGCTATAAATATCTCCTTGAACTCATTAATGAATGATAGATTTACCCTGTAGTCAACCATAAAACCAGCAATTCGGCAGCTATTCCAGCTTATGCGCTATTCATATCGGCTCGCAATGCTTTTAGGGCTTTCTACAAATGCTAAATCTTTCCAGGGCTGAGCTTCGCTTTCTGTGCGGGTCTGAACGTAAGTTTCGCCAGGTTACGGGATGGCGATGCACTGCTCTGCTGCTCTGCTGCTTTGCATGTCCGTCAGGAAACTTGCGGAGCGTCTCCGCGGATTATGCGTGTGCATCTGACATCTTCCTTTCCTGTTGTTTCTGTATGTTTTTCCCAGGATCAGCACGCGCCGTTTACCCTCGATTCCTCGGATTCGCGATCCTGAACCAGGTTCTGGAGGAACGTATGCATGCTCCCGTCAAGCTGGCTCTCCCTCGTGTGCTTCTCGTTCAGTAGGCTGTAAAGTTCGGCTTCGGTGAACGTGTCTATGCCCATTGACCTGAGCTTTCCCTTAAGCTCTTTTGAGAAATGTTTTGAGAGATCTTTTGTTCCCCTGCCTTGAGGTTCTCTAGCCATGATATCGCCGCAGATATATTTTGGACAAAGAATTAAAAGGCTATTATACAAATCTGCTCATTGTATGCCATATGCTAAATCCGGAAAGGGAGAGAAGCTTATAATAGCGCATTTCGGTGAGCTGTGGCTGCGCGGAAACAACAGGAGCCATTACATAAGCCTTCTGATAAAGAACCTTAAGACGCAACTGAGAGGCATTGATTATTCAATGCGATGTGATTTCGACAGGCTCATCATACGCCCTGCAGATAGTTCTGGGATAGAACCAATAAAACGCAGAATAGGCATGGTATTCGGGATAAGGAACCTTGAGGTTGCCGATTATACCGCGCCTGAACTCAGCAAAATAATATCGTTATCAAAAAGCAGGATGTCTGAAATGCCGAAGGGCACCAAGATCAAGATAAATTCGCACAGGTCGTACAAGGAATTGCCGTTTAACTCCATAGACATAATAAACAGGCTCAGGAAGGAAGCAGAGGACATTGGCTTGGAGCCTACTACTGACGGATACGACTCGGAGATATACGTAAACGTGACCAGGGATGCTGCTTACGTCCACTTGGGAAAGGAGGACTGTCTGGGCGGGCTTCCTACCGGGAGCAGCGGCAAGGGCGTTGTGCTGATATCCGGAGGGATAGACTCGCCGGTTGCTGCGTGGTATGCGATGAAGAGGGGCGTAAGCCCGGTATACGTGCACATACACGCGTTCAACAACAAGGAGGAGATAGAAAGATCAAAGATGCCGCGGATAATCTCTATACTGTCCTCTTACTACGGGCACTACAAGGCGTATTACGTGCCATCGCACATCTTCCAGATAGCGGCTGCTGGCACCGGAGATTACGAGCTTGTTCTCCTCAAGCTCTTCATGCTTAGGGTTGCGGAGAAGATAGCCAAGGTTGAAGAAGCAAACCTCATATTCACAGGGGAGAGCCTGGGGCAGGTAGCCTCGCAGACCGCGGAGAACCTGCTTGCAGAACAGCAGGGAATCAAGATGCCGATACTACGGCCGCTCATAGGCTATGACAAGGAAGAGATCGTGAACCTGGCGAGGAGGGTGGGCACATACGAAGAATCGATAAAGGAATACAGGGACGTGTGCTCGATAAACGCGAGAAGACCGAAGACGAAGGCAAAGGAAGCTAAGATAAGTGAGCTTGCGAAGAGGATAAGGATGCGGAGCATAGTCAGCAGATCGGTAAGGGAGGCCTTCGTCGTCAGGAGCAACGATGAGAGAATATAAAAAAGAATAGCGATAATAGTGTTATCCGCAGCCCCATAGTCTAGCGGTCAAGGACAACGGGCTCTGAACCCGTTAACGCCAGTTCGAATCTGGCTGGGGCTACTTTCTGAAGTTGAAAATATTATTAGTAGGCACGTGACATCCTCTCCCAACTGAAGGTTGGGAGCTTCCAGAGTGGCTATGATTGGTCGTCATGATTCCACCCATATAGTTCCTGCTTCTTCGGCAACCGCCTTCCTTGCGGAAGGTCTTACGTCGTCTC
>JAJYVZ010000020.1 GCA_021791725.1 Microcaldota archaeon
ATCGCCATCGTCATTCGATTGTATCACCAAATCCCCCTCACATTCCATATTTTATAAGATACGCAAGAAGACAGCAATAGATGTGTATCGAAATCTTTTTCATGCCTATGAACCTGTTCTTTGCAACTCCGAACACCTCCTTCAGCCTTGAGAATATCCTCTCGATCGCCCATCTTCTTCCGTATTCCGGATCTTTTGGCGTCTCTGATTTCCTGTGCCCCCTTCCATTTGTTGCGATTACCGCCTTTATGCTGCTATAATGGAGTTCCTTGTATATTCTTGTGGCGTCGTATCCAGAATCTGCAAGGAATTTGGCACCAGAGGCAATGCAAAACCGATTCTTCATCATGTCAAACAGTTTATAGAAAAACACCGAGTCGTGCCTGTTCCCAGGCGCGATGAAGAACCCTATAGGCAATTCGCGTTCTGCATCTGCAATTGCGTGAAGTTTATATCCAAAGAACATCTCGTTTGCTCTTCCCTTTGCATCCTCCTGCTCTCTCTTTGACGGAGTTCTGTGCCCCCACCGCGCATACTTGTCAGTGTGTGAGTATGCAGGTATGTCGGTGCTGTCTTGGGCAATAAGACGAAGTTGTTTTCCTTTCATGCAGTCAAGGATAATACAGTTATTCAAGTCTTCGAATATTGCAGGATTTGCACGTTCCCTGACCTTTGAAAAGGTAGATGGGTGCGGCATTTTTCGATACCCCATCATCTTACCGATTCCATTCCTTGAAACATATTCTGAAAGGTCTACATCGGTCAGGTTCTTCAGCCGTTTTATTACCAATGCCACAATATGCTTCGCGAATTTCTTCGTGTGCCCGTACTTCTGCACGATTACTCGCGCAGCAGCCCAAACCTCTGGTATTTTATTCTCTAGTTTTCTAATCTTCATATACTTGTCGCCTTGACGCAGGTGTTTACAGACGAAGAGAAAAGAGAACCTGCGTTCAAGGTTATAATAGAAGAAAAGATTTAAAATTTGTCAAGTTCCTAAATAGATGAATAATCGGTTGTTGTTTGGCCAAAACAGAACTAAGCATTGAATCTTATGGCGTAATCTTCTGGAGCCTTGCGAGCGCGTTGTTGATTATAGTAATAGCGCTTGGCTCGGCACAGTATTACATGGCTGCTTCTGCGGCTGAGTCTACAACCTATTACAGCTTCGCTCCGCACAGCAGCGCGTTGCTGTATTCTACGTTATTAGCCTTTGTTATTGGCTTTGCGTTTCTCCTGGCGGCAATATTATCAATAAAGTCAAGAAGAGCGGGTCCTGCCATATCTTCTATACTCTCAGCCATACTGATCATAGTGGACATAGCCATAGGTTTTGTGTGGTCCGGCTATGGAGCATTGATAGTGTCGGTCTCTTTCGTCACACTCTTCTTCAGCTACAGGATGCTTACTGCACGGCGCAAAGCTGTTCCTAACCGCCAACGCGCCAAGTGAGAGCACTGCCATGTCTTTCCGGCACAAGTGGCTGATCGAATTTTCGATCGGGGGGCCCGTGATTTGAACACGGGTCGCCAGGTTCCGAACCTGGAAGCCTAACCAAGCTAGCAGAGCCCCCCTTTTTGGACATGTCAGAGTATCCTTGCGCCTTTCCTTGTTACGAGTATGTCGTCCTCTATTCTCACTCCCCCGCTTCCGGGCAGATAGATTCCAGGCTCTACGCTGACCACCATCCCTTCCTTCAGTTTCAGGTCTGACGTTGGAGATAGTCCTAGGCCGCCATCATGGACCTCTATCCCTATCTGATGTCCCAACGAATGTATGAAAGTACCGTTATATGCTCCTTTCGCAGAAGTGTTTATGTGGTTTGCTGATATGGCGTGAATATCTTTTCCTGTTGCTCCGGGCTTTATCGCCTTTATCGCTAGAGACTGCGCTTCTTCCACTATTTCGTGCATCTCGCTTTTCTTGCTCTTTTTTTGGATGCCGAAGAGTATTGTTCTGGTTATGTCAGAACAGTAGTTGCCGACTTTTGCGCCGGCATCTATGAGCACTAAATCCCCTTTTTTCAGCCTTGTCGAGTCTGGGGAGTGGTGGGGCATGGCCGCGTTCTTGCCGAAGCACACTATGGTCTTGAAAGACGGCTCTTCGGATCCGATGGAGCACGAGATAGAGTCGAAAGACGAAGCGATCTCGCGCTCAGTGATTCCTGCCTTTAGAATGCCTTCTATCATGCGCATTGCCTCCTTAGTTATGGATGCTGCTTTTCCTATGCTCCTCACTTCAGGTTCGCTTTTTATTATCCTGGCGTTGAGGAATGCTGCAGACGCATCGACCATCTTCTTCGGCTTCAACCTGTTTTTCATGCTTATGTAACGCTTATACGGTAGGAAGTCCCCGTCAACCCCCAGTATTGAACCCTTTACCTCCTTTTCAAGGGCGCTGGAGAGTTCACTGCTGCCGCCTACCTTGATGACCTCTATCTGCCCTTTTGACATTCGCTTGGCATCCTCGTACTCAAGGGGCGATGCGAATACGGTTATTTTGTATTCGTCAACCAGCGTGAACGTGCCCTCAAAAAGGCCGCTGTTGAAACCAGTAACGTAAAGGAAATTTGGGTCCCTTGTCCCTGTATTGAAGAGAAGTATCTTGTCGGCGCCGCTCTCCCTTAGCACGCATCCAATCTTCTTTGATATCCATTTATCCATTCAGCGCCCTCCTTATCGTATTTTCTATATTTTTCCTGTTCTTGAACACGTTTGTGTAGTCCTTTTCTTTTATTATGTCCTGCATTCCGGCCCATCTGTAATCCTTGTTCTCTATGTCAAGCCTGATCTTGCTGGTAGAAGATCTGAATATGAATAGCGTATTATACCACATTGTCATCTTTCTCGGGTTCGTGACAAGCATTCGTTTTGGTTTATAGAGAAGGGTGATGTTCTTCTTTTCCAGCCCGGTCTCTTCCCTTATCTCCCTGTATGCTGCGGCTCTGTAGCTCTCCCCTTCCTTCTTCCCGCCGAAAACAACTGACCAGATGCCTGGATTCTCCATTATCAGCGGTATGTTTCTTCTTCTTAGAAGGAGTATCTTCTTGCCGCTTATCACTACTGCTGCTATGCCTTTTTTGCTCTTGCTTTTGACGAGTTTATATCTTTTCTGCATGATTATAATATTGCAGAGTTGCTTAAAATCCTTTCTTGGCGATACCATGTTCGGCGAACCTGCTGTGAAGAGGTCACTTGTCGTATACGAGAACATGAGGAACCCCACGCTGATGAAATACTTCTACGGGCTGAAAACGATAAACAGGATAAGCGGCGATAGCATAGAGGGCGCATCGCCGCCTGAGATATTCATAGGTAGCTTTGGCTATCCCAAGGTCTACATAGGGCCCATGGTGCCTCCGGACTTTGGTGACACGTCGGTTCTTGGGGTGCCGGAGAGGTGGGTAGGCAAGAGCATGAACGAGATAGTGGAGATGCGCTCCAGGCTTGTGCGCGGCATGTACAGGACGAATGTCAGGAACGTGGAAAATGGAAGATTCGAGGATTTCGTCAAGGAGCTTGCGCTTGCCGACAGGCATGTAGATTCAAGCTTATCCTTCTCAAAAAGGCCGGAACTGAGGCTTGTCTTCGATGACAATTCGCAGCCGTTCGGCCCCAGCGCAAAGATGAAGGCCATGATGATAGAGGAGAACGTGCATGTTAACAAGGAAGTAGAGAGCGCGCATTCAGACATGAGCATGGGGGCCAGGGAGGCTATGATAGAGCTTTACGAGAAGGGCACGCTGGTATCGGCGATTCAGAAAGGCCTCTCTGCAGGGCTCTTTGGGATAGGGAAGAACAGGAAGTTCGTTCCGACAAGGTGGGGCATAACCGCTGTCGACGACACGCTCGGAAGATTTCTTTTATCGAGCATTAGGAGCTATGACCAGATAGATTCATTCGCAATCTATGAATATTATGCACTTGATAACAGGTGGATCGTGTTGATGATGCCTGGTGCTTGGAGCTACGAACTTGTTGAGGCGTGGTACCCGAACACGTCTTGGAACAGGGACAGCAGCGACATATCCATCTATTCTTCCTACGAATTCTTCGATGGAAGGAGCAAGTATGCGGAGATAGGCGGGTGCTACTATGCGGCAAGGCTTGCGGTCTCAGAGCTGCTCAAGAAGGAAGAGAAACAAGCTTCGGTAGTCATACTCAGGGAGGCGCATCCCGGATACATAATGCCTGTCGGAGTATGGAACGTAAGAGAGCATGTGCGCGAGGCCCTCAAGCAGCAGCCAAAAACTTTCAATACGCTTAAGAAGGCGCTGGATTATGCAGAGACAAAGCTCGACATAAGCGTGCCAGTATGGATGAAGAACAGCACGCTGCTTAGATACAACTATTCGCAGAGGAAGTTGGTCGTAGAGGGAAGCAAGGCAATGCAATGAGTATATACAAGAAGACATTCCCAATTATTTCAAGGAGGTGAAGAGCGGCAGGAAGAGCTCTGAGGTCAGGCTCATGGACTTCGGGTGCAGGCCGTGAGACTCAGTTGCCCTGCGCGAATGGAATTCCAAGAGGAATATTTATACAGGAAGGGAATTGAGCAGAAAGGTCACGTATCCCTCAAAAAGGTCTGACGCAGGCGAAAGGAAGTTCATAGCGCCTTTACGTCGGTATGTGTCGGACTACTGAATTTGGCCTTCTTCATGGCCTGCTCTTTTCAGGAGATCAGCCTATTGAGCTGCGGATAGGTCTCGAACATGCGCTCCTGGTCCATCTGCTTGTAGATCATGTATATTATGCCTACGCTGAGGAGTATTCCTACGCCGCTGCCTATTGCAGCTGTTATCGTGGCAAAGGCTGCTAGTATTCCTACGAACATGCTACCCAGGGTTATTATGGATGGTATGTAACGGTTCAGCATTGCTTCCACTGTCCTTGGATCCCTCCTGAACCCGGGTATCTGCCAACCTACGTCGCCAAGCTGCGCTGCAAGCGACTTGGCGTCCTGGCCCGCCATGCCTGTCCAGAACTTGCCGAATATGACGCACAGAATAATCAGCACAAGCGAGTATACTATTACGTGCACCCATTCCGGAACGTAGAATATGCTGCCGCCGAAGGGCGAGTATATCGGATCCTGGTTAGTGAGCAGGTAGTTGAAGTACTCCGGATATCCTCCTAACCCCCCGTATGCGCCTGAATAAGGCAGGGGGAAGTTTGGCGAGATAAGGTATATGAGCCCGCCGCTCAGCACCGGCCTGGTGCTTCCCCCTACCCCGCTGAAGGACGCAAGGAAGTTGGCCAGCCCCATTAACGGGCCGTGGTATCCGGCAAGGAATCCCGCAAGTATGACTAGGTTTAGCTGCATTGCTGTTGCAAGCACCACAGGAAGCACCGATACGTAAAGCAAGGGTATGGGAAGCCTTCCTCCCACGCCCCTGAACTGGCTGAATACAAGGGGAATCTCTAGGTTTGTCTCGTATGCGTATATGCTGACAAGCAGCACTGCCACGGCAAAGAAGAGCGGGCCGAATGCCAGTATTGCATTTGGAAGCGCGGTCGCGCCTCTTCCCGCAAGGTATGTAAGCGCCTCTGCGCCGAGTATGTTCACGGTGCCTGCGACTACGGAGAATGCGACGTTGCCGCATATGAACAGGTTTATCCCGGAGGTTATGCCGAACTTGCTCATGGCCTCGTCCATGTATATTATTATCACCGCGCCTATGAACAGCTGGAGTATGACAAGGCCATAGAAGGAGTTGCTCAGCAACGTGATCTGTCCTGTTGCTGTGAATATAAATGCCTCTGCTGCCGCTATCACTATTGCGGTTAGTTTCTGCAGGCCCTGCATCCTGGACCTGTCAAGAGGGTTGTTCTGGTCGATCTTTATGATGTCTGCTCCGGAGAGGAAGCTGAATATTATGCCAGCCACAACTATGGGCGATATGCCTACGGTTATTATTGTGCCTATCCTTGCAGCAAATATTATGCTTATCAGCTGCTCTACGCCCTGCGATGTGGCGGATGTGTTGACACCTATGGCCGGCACACTGAACAGCACGTAATAGACTGCCATCAGTATGGCTGTCCACTTCAGCTTCTCCTTCAGGCTTAGCGGTATGTTGCTCTTGCTTATCGAAGGCAGCATGTTAAGCAGCGGATCAAGTTTCTCTAGAGCCATCTATACACCATTACGCTTATCTGCGCCTTCTTCGCTTCCCCGCCCTTTTGCCTTTCTTGTGGGAATCCCTTAAGTTGAATGAGAAGGAAAGTATATAGTTCTTGTTTTTGCCAAGAGAGAGCTTTGAGTCAAACTCCTTGCCGTACCGCTTATCCAGGAATCCAAAGATCATGGCCCTCGAGAGCCTGATGAAATCAAGCCTGGAGCTGAAGTCGCCATATCTTGCGTTCAGGTTTTTTATGGTTCCGTTTTTGGAGTATCTTGCGCTTATCTGCACTCCGGAGAGCGAGGAAAGCATTTCTATAGATCTCTGCGCAGAGGGCACGTCTTCGGCTATCCTCTTTCCTGAGGCGTAGAAGAGCGGTTCCAGCTCTTCGGCTATCTGCCCATCCATGATGGGCATAAAAAGAGACATCAGGTACTCCTCTGGAATCTTTTTCTGCTTTTCCCAGTCATTCAGATATCTGGACAGCTGTTCAAGAATCTCGATCCCAGACCTTCCTGGTTTATGCACAATTGGTGGTTGTTCAGAAGAGATGAACCTGCATTGGTCTCTGCCGTTGCACGCGCAGCTTACTTCCTCAACATATGTCCTCCTGCCGCTCTGCCCAGAGAGAAATCCCGCCATCAGCCCTGCCTCGAATATGTGCATATTGGCGCCAAGGTCAGGCGCGGATGGGTTCTTTGCGGTTATCACTGAATGCGACTCGAAATCGTTGTAGGTGGCGTACCTTATTCCGGACCTTCCTAGCACAGAGAGCAGAGTGTCTATAGAGCGGTCTGAATGCCGGAATATGCTCTTGCCAATGCTGAAAGCTTTCGAATATGCGAGTTCTGAGAGCGACGGTATTGATGAATAGATCAGATGCGGCATCAGCAGCGCGCCATTCTCTATCATGTGGGTTGCGCCAACGCCAGCAAGATTCCTTGACAGCAGCTCCTCCAGATCTGATGCGCTGGCGGTGCGCGGAGGCGCCGCGCCAGTGCCTGCCGGGAATTTTCTCCTGTTTGGCTGGAGTATCTTCCTCATCTAGACACGCCGTTCTTTTTCGAACCGGCCAAGATCCTGCCGTTCCTTATGCTGCAGTCTTTTGAGAGCGTGGACAGCATGTAGTAAAGGAATGCCAGGTTCAGCACTACAAGCACGGAGAATAGCGGCGTCTGGTTGTTGCCTATTGCAGTGACCACCGTATTTGCATCAATAATGTTTATGCCAAGGGTCGAGAATACGGAGTATAGCAGAGGGGCTTGGCATCCGCAGCCTGCGATAATGCCGCCGAACACCGTAGAGACTACGCCGTATATCCCGGAAGACGCCTTCCTTATGTTACTGTTGCCTAAGTGAATCCTTACGGAGAAGACGCCGAGGGAAAGAAGCATGGACGATGTTATTATAAGCAGGTATACGAGATATGAGGGAAGAGATGTGAACACGAAGACGCTGCCGCTGTGCTGCAGCATGGTGAATGCGGTGTAATAGAGCGCTGTTGAGACAACGGTCAGGAGCAGATATGCAGGTTTCTTGTATATGTACAAAAGCAGGTCTATCTTCTTGGACATTTTTACTCACCTAATCTCAGCGCTGAAGTCGCACCCTTCGTGGCCTGGTTGTTTACTGGTATTTGTTGAGCAATTCTATCCTTCGTATCGCAGGGAGATTGCATGCGCTTGCTGTGTTATTTATGCTGGCGCACGTCATTGCTATATAGAGGTCTGCAGCTGCATACTCTGTCATAGAAAACTGATCATTGTTTTCTGAGAATTGTTTGAGTATCTGCGCATGCGTCATTTGCGCTATTGGAAGGTTCTGGCTGGTAGGCGTGGAGTTGCCAAAGTCTACGGCATCTGCGCCGCCCACAACAGACCTGCCCCATATGGTGTACGGCGTGCCCTGAAAATTGGCAAGTCTGATTATCAGGGACATTGCGCGGATGTAGCTGCTGTTGCCTGTGCTGTTCACTTCAGCCTGCATGATCGGAAGCGGTTGGAGCTGGAACCCGCCGGTTATCGGTGCCGTATCCTCTATTGGTAGGAAGTTGATGTAGTTGCTCGCGTAGTAGGAGCCGGTTATCGCGTTTGTGGCGTTGTAGTTGTCAGGCCTCCAGTAAAGCGTGGGGACGTCGCCGTCGCCCAGCGAGCTGTACCCCTTGAAAAGACTTGAGAAGCTGCCGAACCTCGACAGGGCAAGCGCCATTGCCCATCTGTTCTCCCCGCAGAATATGCACGTTATGCTGCCGAGATAGATGACCGATGGCCTGCCGTTTATTATGAGTGGGGTTGTGTTTGTTGCCTGTGCGCCAACCTGGTTTGATAAGGAGCCGTTTAGATACGCCTCTCCTGCCAGCTCGAAGTATGAGTTCGGGGCGTTGTTTATTACGCCAAGTTCCGTGGCGTTAAGGGGCTGGTCTATCCCCGCAAGGGTAGTCCGTGCCGCTGCCGGGCCGCTTGATATGTGAGATGTGTTTATGTTTGATACGAATGAGGTAAGGTTGCCGACCGTAGAAGCAAGGGATGCGGTATTGCTAAGGGCTATGAATCCGACTATTATTCCTATGAGCCCTATTGCTGCCGCGGCTGCCGATATCATCTGAAGATGCTTCAGCCTCCTCTCGAATCTCTCCGATTCTGGGCTGGGTAACGGCCTTGTTCGGCTTCTTGTTGGCATATGTTCACTATCTTGGAAAGCAAAAAATAATAGAGGTTTTTATTTATAGTATATAAGAGCAGGCAGGTATTTAAAGATAGTGGATTTTTATGCAGCAGGCTGTGGAAGTTGCTTATTCGCAGTACGAATACCTTGCGCTTGCGGATGCGCACTGCCACCTTAATCTCTTCGAAAACCCGGAAGCTGCAATAGGCGATTCGCTAAAGAACAATGTGAGGGTTATGATAACATCGGGAGGCAGCGCGATGGATAATGCCGCGGCCGAGGCGCTCTCGGATGGGATAAACATATTCTGCGTCATAGGCATAGACCCAGAGCACATGGAGGAAGATGCCAGGTATGTTGACGGCATAAGCGGCACAGTCAGGGGAAATAAGAGCATAATAGGCATAGGGGAGATAGGCCTGGACTTCAAGAACGAGGAGTATGCGGCAAATGCGAAAATACAAAAGAGCCTGTTCCAGAGGCAGATTGACATCGCAAAGGAGCTCGGAATACCGATAGTAGTTCATGCGCGCAGGGCAATAAAGGAAGCGGCAGAAATTGTAATCGGCAGCGAGATAGAACGCGCGATGTTCCATTTCTTCGAGGGAGACGCTGAGACGGCCAGGATGCTTGAGAAGAAGGAGCACGTCATATCGATCCCTCCGCTCGAATCGGGGAGGCGGAAGAAGGTAATAGAAGCGATAGGGATAGAGAGCATAGTCGCGGAGACGGATTCGCCGGCGGTAGGGAAGTCGCCTTCTGATGTGAGGAAGGCGATAGATTACATAGCGAGGGTAAAAGGCATTGCGTTCGAGGAAGCGGCGGAGCGCACGACTGAGAACGTCAGGGGCCTCTTTTACATATGACCTATCTGGAAGCCGGCAGCATGGCGCAGATGAAAGTTTTTTTATATATGACAGGTAAAAGGATATACGCTGCGGGCCCGTAGCTCAGCTTGGATAGAGCGGTAGCCTTCTAAGCTAAAGGTCGCGGGTTCAAACGAACTTTTCAGGATATTGAGGTTTTGAAAATCCCGCCGGGCCCGTTTTTGGGTGATGATATGAAGGACAAGAAGGAGATGGACGAGATGATTGGGCAGGCTAGGCAGCAGATAGACACTCTGCTGTCCGACAACACTGTGCCGAGGAACGTGAAGACGGCGCTGGACGAGGCGAAGAAGGCCCTTGAGGGCGACGACGAGTATGCGGTGAAGGTGTCTACGGCCACGTACAAGATAGACGGCGTGAGCAACGACATAAACATGCCGCCGTTCGCGCGGACGCTTGTGTGGAACATACTCAGCTTGCTGGAATCCGTGAAGGAGTGAGCACAGTGCCGGCAGCAGGCGCGGAGAGCGGAAGATGGAAAAATTATCTGGATATCATGCTGCCGCCAGTTTCATCGCAGCGGCATCACACCACTGGCACCATGTATATGCATGGCACAGGAACCCTAAACGGGCATACTGAATACGCGGTCACGTTGACCAGGTAGGTGCCTGGTAGGCTTATGCCGCCAAGCTGACCGCTCACGTTAACCGGGGAATATGACGTGACGTAGCTCGTGCCCGATGGGGTTCTCACAGTAAATATTATCTCATGTCCTACGCCGTTTATCAGATTGCCTACATATATGTTTGCAACTCCTGGAGGAATCTGCACCTCGACAAGCTGTTTTGCTGGCGGCCCCTCGCTGCCAACCAGTGTTGCTACGCTGGAAAGTTTTGATGCGGCCTGCTGCGCCTCTATAGAGGACAGTGACGCGTTTGAGTTGGCCAGCTGGAGGAATGCAAATGCAACTATCGGCAGAAGTATTGCCAGCGCTATGGACAGCGTTATTAGCAGCTCGAAGCTTGCTTGCGCCCTTTTCTTGCTCTTTGTGTCATTCATTTTCTTCTCTCTCTTTCTCCCTTGTCCTGGTAACTATCCTCTCCTTCCTCTCCTTGGCGGCATTGTACATCTTCGATATTGCATCGCCCAGGGCCTGGTCCAGGGAGAACCCCGCGCCGGCCACCCCTAATGCACCGCCCTTGGAAGCTATGAGCCTTACCCTCACGCCATAGTTCCTCTCCCCGGTCTTCTTTATGTTGACTGACACGTAGCTTGTGTTTATCTTATGGAACTTGTTTATCCGCTTTATCATGCCGCTTATCTCGTCCCGTATCTCCTGCTCGTATTCCTTGCTGCCGTCGTCAAGGCCGGATACCGTTATGTAGTTGTCTTCTGTCGGCGCGTTGGCTGCCACGAGCTCAAAGATGTCCCTTACGGTTATTATTCCTGTCGGATTCCCGTCCTTTACCACCACAAGGGAGGATATTTTGTTGCTTATCATGCTCCTTATCGCATCCTCCATTGATGCGCGCTGGTCTATCGTTCGTACATTCTTCTCGCACATGCTGTCTACGGATACGTTGGCGCTCGAGAACACTCTCTTCTGCATTCTCTCAGGCGGCCTCTCGGACACGGCAAGCGCCCGTGTCATCAGGTCCCTGTATGCTAGTATGCCGTATGTCCTCCTTTCCTTGACGACGACAAGCCTGTTTATCCTGTGCTCTTTCATCAGCTTCTGCGCCTGTGTTATGTTTGTCTGGTAGTCTATCGCTATTGCCGGGAATGTCGCACCGTCCTTGACTATGAAGTCCTTGAGCAGGTGCAGAGACAGTATGGCGCCGAGCATGCTCTCCCTCTTGACGATCTTTGACACGCTTCCGTTCTCCCCGTACGGGAGAGCCTTCTTGGCCGAGTTGTAGAAACTTGATATTATTCCGTCTATTGACATGGATGGGCCGAGAACTGGCACCTTCTCTGCAAAACTCCCTATCGATGTGGTCTTCGCGATCTTCAGCTCCCCCTTCCTGAGGAAAGACCTTTCGTCTACCATGCCGTAATATTTTCTGCCCTTCTGCACTATGACGGCTCCTGACGAACTTATCTTGCTTATAGCCTCTGTGGCTGGGACGCCGTAGTCGTATACCTTTGCCTTTAATATGAACTCCTCCGGAAGTTTTTCGAATGCTCTCTTCATCGTATCACACTCTCTTTCGAGGATAAGACGCACTCAAGGAATAAATATGTAACGGGTCGGGAAGTCACCCGAACGTGAACGTGTAGATTCTGAAAGCAGGGTTTGCGTCTATCTCCAGGATATGCGGCCCGTACGAAGGGGCTGATACTATGTTATAGAGGCGGGATTGGTTTATCTCCGCAACCGCCGTTCCGTTCACTATCCTGTCGTCTGCGCCAAGATATGTCTGGTTTAGGCTCTTCCCGTCCAGTTTTATTGTTATTTTGGTGGCTGTGCCAGCGGTTCCGGCCACAATGTTCACTTTGTTGGCGTAGTATACGAGGATCAGCCGGGAGTTGTTAAAAGAGACCATGCTGTCTGGGGCGTTGAACCACTCTCCTGAAAAGTATGGTTTGTTTGGCTGCACGGTGTTCACAGGCATGTACTCAACAATCTGGTTCGGGTGAAAACCCTCCGCGTTTCCTATGGCGGTTCCGTGCTCAGATGCGGTCTGGTATCCGAGGTACATCTCTGGTGAATGTATATCAGAAAAGTTCACACCAAGTGATGCGTTTGTAAGCGTAGAGTTGAAGCTGTAGCTCGCATTTGCCAGGAGCGCCTGGATGTCTCTCTCTGTCTGGGCGTAGTTTCCCTCGCCCAGCTGCTCTTCGCGTATGTTCCCGTTCTTGCCTATCAGGTAGTCTGCCGGCCAGTACTGGTTATGGTACGCGTTCCATGTCGAGTAATTGTTGTCCAGTGCCACCGGGTACGTTATTCCGAACCTCTTTACTGCGGAGAGCACGTTGCTGTAGTTCTTCTCGAAGCCGAATTCTGGCGTGCTCACGCCTATTATTACCAAGCCGTTGTTGCCGTATTTGTCATACCATGCATTGAGATGGGGTATTGTGCGTATGCAGTTTATGCATGAATACGTCCAGAAGTCTAAGAGCACAACCTTCCCCCTAAGGCTTGAAAGGTTTATGGCGTTTGAGTTTATCCATGCGGATATGCCTTGTATGGCAGGCGCAGGCCCGTAATCCTTGAGGTTTGACAGTGAGAGGTTTTCGGAGTGCGTGCCGCTGCCGGAGAGATATGCAGAGATTGCAGCCACTATGATTATTGCGGCCACTACCCCGAAGACTATTGCATACGCGTTGATTTTCTTGCTCATCTTCTCGCCTCCTGCGCCGCTGCTCCCGCCATGTACGAGAAATATGCCGGCACGAGAGGAAGTATGCATGGCGATAGGAATGTCAGGATCCCGGCTATTATGGCTATCAGGAAATTAAGCTGGCCTTCCATAGATATCACTCCTCCGCTCCCTACGAGGAATACGGAGAGAAGACCTATATATCCAGTCGCCACGAGCAGGCCGACCGACACAAGGAATAGCCCGCTTATTATGTTGAAGTATTTGAGGAATCCTTGTATGCGCCTTATGAATGAAGTAAGCCTTGATGCAAATGCCCCTATTATCAGGAAAGGTATTCCCATACCAAGAGAGTAAGAGAGCAGAAGCAGGAAACTCATTCCAGGGGACGTAGCTGCGAGAACGTATATCGAACCGAGTATTGCGCCGACGCACGGAGTCCAGCCTATCGCAAAGGCGATACCGAACGTGAATGAGAATATGAAGCCGTTGTTGAATCGCCTTGCCTGTATCCTGTGTTCGCTAATGAAGAAAGGTATTGCGTATTTCGCGGAGAGGATGAGCAGCATGCCGAAGATCACTATTATGACTCCGCCAACTACCCTCAGATCCTCCATTACGGCAAAGGCCGCGCTGGAGAGCGCAGTCTGGAAAAGTATGCCGAGTATCGAGAAGACAAGGGTGAATCCCAGCACAAAGAATACAGAGTTAAGGAATACTGTTTCTTGATCATTCATGCATATGCACGTGTTGCGCGTTATACCTAGAGATGTGTGGAGTGTGTAAAAGTATATAGTATTGCAAGATAAACTGTTGTGTTTATGGAAAAGACAAAGATCCTCGGGTTTGCGGGAAGCCTGAGAAAGCAGTCGTTTAACAGGGCGCTCCTTAAAGCCGCTGTGGAACTGGCGCCTGGAGACGTTGAGATAGAAGTGTTCGACCTTGCCGGAATACCGCCGTTCGACCAGGATGATGAGTTTTCCATGCCGGAGAAGGTGCGGGAGTTCAAGGCAAAGATCAGGGATGCTGACGCAATACTCATAGCAACGCCAGAATACAACTATTCGATACCGGGGGTGCTGAAGAACGCGATAGACTGGGCGTCAAGGCCTGCTGATGATAATTCGTGGGAAGGAAAGCCGGTTGCGATAATGAGCGCGTCAGGAGGCATGCTCGGGGGAGTTAAGGCCCAGTTCCACCTCAGGCAGGTTTTCGTCTATCTGAACATGCATGCGTTGAACAGGCCGGAGGTGGTTGTTCCGCATATCGGCCAAAAGATAGACCAGGATGGCAACATCACAGACCAGCATACGAGGGGCAAGATACGGGAGCTCGTTGAGGCGCTGGCAAGGTGGTCGCAGAAGATAAACAGCAGATAATATGATATATTTTTCAGACGCCCCATTTTCTGATCCGCGGGCCTTTGGCTTTCTGGACCTTGCCAGAACCGGCATTTCCTTGCATGCGGAACTTTATCGGAGATATGGATGATATGGTGTCCAACACCTTGTCATAGTATGATAGGAGCAGAAGCGCGACAAGAGCGAGTATGATTAGCACCATCTCTGCAGATAGGGCATAATCGACGTAAATTAATAGGATCTTGGCAGTAACCGAAGAAGTCTTGATGAGAATGAATGAGAATGCAGTGATCAGGAAATCGAGTATGACCGATATGTACGCGAGATTCTCGAGCAGCTTCTTTATTCTCCGTATCCTTGCAGGACTTCCGTTTTTCATACTTCGGTTTTGTGTTTAAAGCTTATAAAAGAGCATTATTCAAGCGCATTTTCTGTATATTCCGTTCTTCCTATAATCCAGCATAGGCGTTGTCCATGTGTTCGTGACGATAGTCCTCTGTTATGCAAACACAAGTGTTAATCCCAGTATCAGAAAGATGACTATGTGGCCGTACAAACCGAACCTGAGCATATCAATGGCTTTTTTATCCAGTTCACCGTTTTTGTAGCTTGTTAGCGCGCCGCGATAAATAAATATGTATATTCCAAGGAAAAGTGCAGCAAACGCAATAAGCGAATACAGGATTATTGGAATATTTATATTGGCAGCAGAGTTGGGAAGATTGGATATGTTAACCATTATAAAGATTATCAGAATTTGGAATGCTCCCTGAATTCCCGCAAGTCTTATGTTTATGCCGTTCAGCCTTGCTATCCTATCCTTGTCGGGCTTGGGCTTCGCAAGCTCGATGAATATCCTCATGCTGTTAGGCATAAGGATTACGAATCCCTGCACCGTCAATATTGCCACTATCGCCAATGCTGCTACTATCCAGTAATAAGCAAGGTTGAAAACCCCTAGGGACATTGCCAGGTATATGCCGGCGGTTATGGTCGTCGCGGCCAGAGATGGCAATATGAAAAACGTGGACGGCGTAAGCCTTTTTGCAATCTCTACCCTGCCGGCCACGTCCAGCGACCTGAGCACCCTGCCTAGTATCAGAGCCATGAACAGATCGAAGCCCGTCCACATGACCGCTGACATTACATGCGTGTAAGTAAGCAGTGTAAGATTTTTCAGTATAATGGCAGCTAGCAATACAACCGGAGGAATCAGGCCAATCAGGAAACTTTGGAGCAGAAGGCGGTTGATATATGGCGGGAATCCACTTGCCGCCCCGTTTGCCTTTGTAGAAGCAGTGCCGCCAGTCACGCCCTTTGTAGCTTTGGGATGTATGGACTGTTTTTCTCTCTTTGCCGTTCCAGTCATTGGATGAACCGCTATTCTGGTTAGATCACTTCAAATTCTCCTTGAAAACCTCGAGCACCATATTCCAAGCGTCCTCGGCTGCTTGCTTGTTATATGTCTGGGGTCGTGTATCATTGAAGAATGCATGATACGCGCCTGGGAATACCCGTATTGTGAATGTCTTGTTATATTCGACCATTGCCTTTACAAGCTCCCCTAATCCTGAATTTATTCTGCGATCCTCTCCCCCATACAGTCCCATTATGTG
The DNA here is from genome assembly GCA_021791725.1 of Microcaldota archaeon. Classification (GTDB taxonomy): domain Archaea; phylum Micrarchaeota; class Micrarchaeia; order Micrarchaeales; family CABMGC01; genus JAJYVZ01. Next base: position 15,916 of record JAJYVZ010000020.1, read on the forward strand.
GCCATTGACATTTTTTATCTTTTCTATGGGGCTTGGGTTTTCTCCGTAGAATATGACACATGCGGATATCTTGCCTGTGCATCCCAGATTTATAGACATCCCTCCGCCAAAGCAGAAACCCACGCTGCCTATTTTGCCGCTAACTTTTCCTGTAGATTTTAGATAGTCAACCCCGAATGAGAGGTACTCTGTAAACAACTCCGTAGGCCTGTTAACGAAAAGCAGCTGGTTCACGTTAGATATTGCGCCTCTCTCTTCTTCGCTTAATCTTGCAAGCGCCTCCTCCCTGTACCTCTCGTCCCTCTGTTTCTCTACCGGTATCGACATCATGAACTTCATGGCGGCCGAGATATTCTGCTGTGAAAGCGCCTGTGACAGCTTGCTGCTGGAAAAGAGGTGTGGCGCAAGGACTACGTATCCTTCTGCTGCCAGCCTGTCGGCTACATTTCTGATATGGTCGTCAAGTCCGAATATCTCGTGAATCAGCACTATTCCGGGGTGCTTTTCTGCATCGTCTGGATATGCGAGATATGCGCCGATCGAATCGCTGCCTGCCGCATAGCTTATATTCTCGGATTTTGCCACCCCAATCATCGATACTTGTAATTCTAAGAATGGATTATTTGGTGTAGTTGGCCACTGTTACATTCGCAACCGTGTTGTTCAATAGGTTTGCGTTTGGAGCGTTTCTCATCCATATGCCGTAATATTCGTCGCTTACGTTATTGCCTTTTATCGTGGTGTTTGATACTGGCATGACATCTCCTGAAACAACTATGCCGGTCTTGTTCATATCCCCTACTTCTGCGTCTGCACCGTTGCCGCTCGCCCTGTTGAATTCTACGGTAGTA
>JAJYVZ010000021.1 GCA_021791725.1 Microcaldota archaeon
CGGCTCAGCAGAGAACAGAAAAACATCTCAAACCAAGGCGAGACAGACAGGTTCATCCACGAAGGACTGTCTTCAGGGCTTGCGTAAACTACCCACGACTAAATGTCGTGGGCTTTCCATAAGTTGATGAAACATGTCGCACAGCAACAATCGGTTCAACAGCCGCATCTGGACGAATAAGCCCGTTTACGGGGGACTCTCCTATTGGAAATCTTGAGAGTATTATGATTAGTAGCATCTCTCAGCTCCAACAGGGATTTTATGGCAACATTGAGGCTTACCTTTCTATAGGAGTTCACGACAACTCCGCATTCCTTGCATCTGAACAGGGCATAGTCATATCAAAGGTCTTACAGTTTCGAGGAACATTAAATTTGATGGTAATTCTTTTGGACTTTCCCTTGCTTCTCCACACAGAACGTTCGATGTCGCAGACAACCTGCGAATTAAAAGAGGTGCGTTTCTTGGTTATCTAAATATACTTTCTTATGGAAATCCGTAAAAGTATTGCAGGAATCTCTTTCATCCCATAAGCGATTGAACTCTGAAGTCGCAATCAAAAGCGACTTTCGTAGGGTATCCTCTTTCGATTTAGTCGCACATATCTGCAAAAGAATAGCTCGTTTCATACTACTAACCAAATATATATGTTCAGAGAAAGATATAATGCTTATACTCGAATTCATCCCACGATTGAAATCGTGGGTTTCCTTCGAGGTGAAATTATGAATGCGTCACGCGTAGTTTGCAGCGCCATCGAGAGATATTCCTGTATCGAATACCCTGAATCCTGCCCTTGCCAGCGCATCTGAGAGCCTTGCCTTGTTCTCGGTCATTGCTATGGCTATCCCTCCGCCTCCGCCTCCGCTCAGCTTTGCCCCATACGCGCCGTTATTTTTTGCGATCTCTACGGCTTTGTCTATTCCGTCGCTTGATACGCCAAGCAGTCTCAGCAGTTCCTGGTCTTCATACATAAGACTGCCAAGCCCTGGCAGATTGCCTTTCTTTATGCAGTCAAGACCCCTTACAGAGCAATCGTCTATGCTTGCCATTATGGCATCGACCTCATCCTTCTTCTCCTTGTACAGCTGCGATACGTGCACAACCATCTCGGAAGTCTTCTTCTTGGGGCCGGTATCTATCAGGAGAAGCGGTATCTCGGACTTGAGTCTGTTTATCATCACGCCCTTCTCAGCGCTGTATCCGACGCAGTTGCCGTAGAAGGATGTGTTGACGTCTATCCTCCCCGCATTCTCGTTTGCGTGTATTATCTTCTCGCCGTTCCTGGCAATTTCTATGAGTGTCTCCGCAGGGATCTTTGACTGCGAGAGCCTTGACACGGCCACAGCCAATGCCGTGCAGCATGCGGCGCTGCTCGCAAGACCCTGTTGCGGAGGTATGTCAGATGAGATTATTATCCTTATCCCGTTTATTTCTATTCCATGATTGGCATGCATATCTCCGATTATGGCAGCATAAGGCAGGACCACCGGATCTATGCCCTTCCGTTTCTCTATGAACTCGTTTATGCTGTTCCTCGATGCAAAGTCCTTGTATATAGACTCTATCTCCTGAAGGCTAAGTTCGTGCCTTGGCTTGTACCCCGGGAGGCTCAGGAAATCAAATTCCACCCCTTTAGACTGCGTCCTCTCTATTCTCACAGTAGCATACTTCTTTATCGCGACGGCAAGGCATAGCTTCCCGTAGACTACGGCATGCTCGCCGAGAAGCTTTATTACCCCTGGCGCCTTTGCGATAATCTCGTTATCCATGCGCATCCTTCTCCAAAATGGTATTTAAGGCTTCTTGATGAATACGGCATTATACGGATGCATGGAAAACCTTATAAAGGCACGAATCTAATTAAATGAGATTGGGAATATCTATTCCCGATTATTTTTATATAGCGAGTGTGGACTTGATGGAAGACAGGATAAAGCTCTTCATATACGACGTTGACGGTGTACTCAATGATTACGTGCCAAGGAATTACAGGGAGTACCTGTCAAATCAATGCGCCTTTACTACTGAGGAGGTGTCTGCCATGATAAAACCGATCGTTGTTGAGATAAGCAGCGGAAAGATAGATGCAGGGGAATTCGACAGGAAGGTCGCGAGGCTGCTGGGCATGACTCCCGAGCAGGTTGACTGGGAAGGATACTACGAGAGGATCAGGCTTAACGAGGGTACGCTTGGCATAGTAAAGGAGCTTAGGTCGCAGGGGTATAAGCTTGCAATACTGACAAATGAGGATGCGAGCAGGTACTCCGTAATACAGAGGGTGCTATCGCCTATGTTCGACGCGAGCTTTGCATCATACGCAATGCCTGCGATAAAGCCAAATCCGGTCGCCTATGAATATGTAATAGAGAAAGTAGGGTTAATGTCAGGCGCTCCGATAAAGAATAACGAGGTAGTATTTATAGACGACAGCATGGAGAATGTCGAGTCCGCTGCAAAGATAGGGATACATGCGCTGCATTTCAGCACAAGCGAGAAGCTGCAGGCGGATCTGAGGGCGCTGCTGAAAACGGACATAAAGGCAATTCAGCGGGAAAGTAGGATAGATGCTCAGAAGAAGAGGGTGACATGATGGCGAATGTATACACTGCGCTGGCAACTCCGAACATAGCGTTCGTGAAGTACTGGGGTAAGAGAGACGGAAAGTTGAATCTTCCGAACAATTCCAGCATAAGCATGACGCTAAGCGAGGAAAAGCTGAACACCACCACAAGCGTGGCATTCTCGGCCAAGCTTACGGAAGACGTCATGTTCATAAATGGCGAGAGGCAGGACATTGCGAGCCCTGCGGCGGCAGAGAAGAGCAAATTCATACAGGATATACTTAGCTTGATGAAGGAGAGGGCAGGCATGCGGGAGCACGCGCTTGTAGTATCGCAGAACAGCTTCCCGACAGGTAGCGGGATAGCCTCTAGCGCTTCTGGAGCGGCTGCGCTCTCTTTCCTCTTGGCAAACGCGCTTAAGCTCGACATGCAGCAGAAGGAGATTTCTGTAATTGCAAGGAGAATAAGCGGAAGCGCGTGCAGGAGCATGTATGGAGGGCTTGTTAAGTGGCAGAGAGGAGAGCTTGACGATGGAAGCGATTCTTATGCGTTTCAGATAGCGGACAAGGACCACTGGCCGGAATTGATGGATATTGTTGCAATAGTCGATCCTGGAAAGAAGAAGGTAAGCTCAAGCGAGGGCCATGCGCTTACAATGAAGACCAGCGAGCTGTACGAGGCAAGGCCAAGGACCGCAGAGAGGCATGCGAGCGCAATAGAAGATGCTATAAAGAGGAGGGACTTCAACGAGATGGCGTACAACATCATGAAGGACAGCAACAACATGCACGCGACGATGCTTGACACGTGGCCACCCATAATGTATCTTACTGATGTGTCTAGGGAGATAATATATTCTGTGCATGAATTAAACACTGCTGCAGGCGAGAACATAGCCGCATACACTTTCGACGCTGGATCCAATGCGCACATAATAACTACAGAGAAGCATGAGAAGGACGTGATGGACATGCTGAAAGGAATGGAAGCTGTTAGGAATATTATCTCAGCAAGGCAGGGAGACGGGCCGCGCATGCTTGGGGATGGCGATGCGCTGATAACTCCGGAGTTCCTTAGGTTGAAGGGCCTGGAGATTTAAAAAGGGAAAAAGAGATAATCATGATATCCAAGATATCAAAACTGGAGAGTATACAGAAAAGAATAAACGACGTAGAGGAGATGACGTCGTGGAGTCCTGTTCCATTGGGAAGCATACTCCGGGCTCCGGCCTATTCTTATGACGCGTGGGGAATAAGCATAACAAGTGAAAACAGCACGTGGCTATATGTACGATCCTCTGTCGCATACATGACCGAGTGGGGAAAGACGGATCAGAGGCTTAACGACCTCGTGAGCAAAGCGGCAGAGGAAGCTGGATTGGGAGACGTTAATGCGCTTCTGAACAGGAGCGTGGGATCAAGTGCGGCCGCCTTCCTGCTTGACACTATTCAAAGAAAGGGGCATTTTGCCATGATTGATATAGGAGCGGGCACCGGCCCGACTTCCCTGGCCACGCTCGATGCACTTAATGAGCTTATGCTGGCCAACAAACAGGGCAAAAACTGGGATTATGGTAAAATAATACTTGTAGAGCCTTCCAAGGATCGAATTAGCCGGGCTATAGAAACGGTGGAAAAATCGGCATTTTATGCCAATTACGGGAAGCGCACGCAGGTTAAGGGCATACTGAAGATGGAGATATCGGCATTAAAATTATTGAAACGCGGAAGCATTGATGTCGCAATATCCAATGCAGCGATACACCATAATGCGTTCAACTACCACCTGAAGGCGCTTCACAGCGCCATTGAGCGGAAGACCGGACAGTTCATAAGCGGCGACTGGCACGACAGCATGTGGCACAGCCCGGAAAGGGCGTATTGGATGATCGCGGCGATGAGCAGGCTTAACGACCAGGAAAAAATAGATGCCATACTCGGTTTTATAAAAAATGGGAAGATGTCAGAGAGCTACAAGGAGAGCAGGGAAGCAAAGGAGTTCAGGGAGTACTTTGGAATCGACATTGAACACATGGGAGATCCTTTCAGCCAGCTTTCCGTAAGGGAGAGGAAGGCGAATGCCGGAATATTCCGATTCTGGATTAGCGTGGGCAAGGCATTCTCAGATAGGAACGAGAAATCCCCCATATTCATGATTGAGGCGCATGAGCCGGTGTCGAAGAGGGTGGAGAACCTGAATGCGGCCGGATTCGATGTTCTGAGGCACGAGGAGATCTCCATAAAAGAGGGGGAGATAGGGGAGTTGGCAACTGTCATGCGGGCAACTATGAGGCAGGCAGATTAGCCCTTCGACGGTTTGGCGCCAGTGTCGTGGATGGGATGGATAAGGGGCTAATAATATTTGACGTGGGCGGAGTCCTTAGGAACTCCTCGCTGGCGTTGAATGAAGGATACAGAAGAGGTTTTGCTAGTTTTGGAATGAGCTACGGGTTTGATGCGCTTGACACATGGCATCTCAGGGGGCTTGCCAGGTACAATGGCGGATTGGAATGCATGAAGGCGCTTTTGGCATTTGAACATTCAGGAGAGAGCATAAAGGAAGTTTTGCGCAATCCGGATGCCGAGCTGATAATTGGTGGGCTGATTGAGAGGCATCTTAGGGCAGATGACGTGGAGATCGCAAAGAAAATCGAGAGCATATACAGGAAGTATTTTCATTCTGATGAAGCAAAGAAGTTAGTAACATTATTCCCTGGCACTGACGGCATAATGGCTGAACTGAAGGAAAACGGGTACGAATTGGCGATATTCTCTAATTCGGTAAAGGCGACAATAGAAAGGGACCTGATGGAAGTGGACATCGGAAGGTTCTCAATGGTACTCTCTGAAGAGGACGTTAAGCGCAAGAAACCTTCAGGAGAGGGGATAACGACTATAATGAAGGCACTTGGGATGAGCCGGAAGCGAACATTCTACATTGGCGATGCGGTGAGCGATGTACAGGCCGCGAAAGACGCGGGATGCATATCGATTGCGGTCCTTTGGGGAATGGGAACCAGGACGCAGCTTGAGAGGGCGAAACCGGACATGATCTTTGTCGATTTGGCAGAGGCAAGGGATTATTTTGTCGGTAGGAGGGGTTAGACCGTTATCTAAAATAGAAAATTCGTTAAACGCCGATTTCGGATTAATTTATATATACCAGTAATTACCCAGTGTTGACATTTATGGATGACACATTAACGGGCGCGATGCGCGATAAGATGCCTGCCGGGTTCCTTGACTTTGACGGCGCGCTTTACAATGGAAACCTGTCGATAGATTTTATCAGGCATCTCTCCGAATGCGGGCTCTATGACAGAAAGCTGCTTAACGCCATTCTTAAGGCAGGAGAGCTCTGCAAGAAAGGCGCAATATCGTATGAGACCTTCCGCTCCGCAGGCATAGCCCTGTGGGCTGAAGGGATGAGAGGCAAGAGAGTAGAGCACATTGAGAGAGCGGCCGAGAGCATGCTCCCTGTGTTTAAGGGTAATATTTACTCCTCCTCATACAAGCTGATATCAGCATTGGAGAGCAATGGATACCTTCCCATAATCGTCTCCGTTGGCATCTTCGAGGTGAATTCCGTTGCGGCAAGAGAGCTGAATGTCAAGATGCTTTACGGCACGGTTGCGGAGAGGGATAATGGCATATATACCGGCCGGATAGCATCAAATATACACCTTCCTGAAGGGAAATCGGAGATATTGGACAGCCTGGCAAGCGGCATAGACATGAGCAGAAGTTTTGCCTTCAGCGATTCCATGGCGGACGTGGGCATGCTAGAGAGGGTAGGCATCCCGGTCGTGCTCAATTCTACCGATTCTGTCAAGAATATCGCCCTTGAGAGGGGGTGGACCGTAGCATCGCACGAAAATGTCCTTAAGGAAGTTATCGGACTTATAAGGAAGGATAGGGGAAACGCGAGAACAAAGAGTAAGGCGAATTGAATGGCAGGAAAAACAGACTATAAAAACAACCTATGCTTCCTGAAGCTTGGCGGAAGCATAATAACCGATGTCGATAAACCAGATACCCCGAACATTGAGGCGATACGCAGACTCTCCATTGAGCTAAAGGAATCATTAAGCGACGGCATGAAATTAATAGTTGGCCACGGCTCGGGCTCGTTTGCCCATGTGCCAGCGCACAGGTATCAGACGCACATGGGAAGGATCAATGAAGATAGCATGAAGGGGGCAGTGATTACGCACCACGCTGCGCGCAGGCTCAATGAAATAGTGATGGAGAACATGATAGAAATTGGAATAGATGCGTTGTCCTTCTCTCCGTCATCCGCGGCGATGGCAGAGGATAAGAAGGTGATCTCCTGGAATACGGACCCTATTGAAAAGGCACTCGGATTTGGGTTCGTGCCGATAATATATGGAGATGTGTTAGTTGACTTGAAACAGGGTTTCTGCATAGCGTCTACAGAGGAGCTTTTCAGGGCTCTTGCGCTGAAACTTAGGCCAAAAAGAATAATAATAGGCACCGATGTCGACGGCGTTTTTGATTCGGACCCGAAGCAGAACAAGAATGCAAAACTCATCAGAAGCATAGGCAAGGAGGAACTTGAGTATCTGCTGCCAAGGACTACAAGCTCCAGGAAGTTTAACGTCACAGGCAGCATGAATAGCAAGATACAGCTGCTCTATGAAACTTCAGAGAATACTGGAGCGGAGTGCCAGATACTCAATGCTGCTGCTGATGGGAGGGTCAGGGACGCGTTGAAAGGAAAGCATGTGGAAAGCACGATTATAAAGAGCTTGGCTTAATTATTCGATGTGTGATCCGATGAATCCCGTGAACAAAGCAAGGGAGATAGTAAATGAGCAGAGAAGGATACTTATAGAACTTGAATTGGAGGACTCTGTCAAGGTTGTAAGCTTTGAGCGGCTTCTCAAACTCCCGTTAGAAGTCAGGGAAGCGCACGTGGATAGTAAGGAAACCGGCATCATGCCATTCAAAAGGCATGCGAATGGCGGCGGTTGGGTGTCCCAGAATATAGATATAAATACACACGTCCATAAGTCGGCATTTGTCGATAAGAATTGCGTGGTAATTAACAGCATCGTAGAGCAGGGAGCAGAGATACATGGGAAGGCGTTGTTATTTAATAAGATAGTGCGCGCGTATGTATCGCTCTACGGGGAATTAGAAATGTGGCAAAATTTAATTCATTTTTTCGGCCTGTACAGGAAAGATTCGAATAAGACTGTGAGTACTGGCAGTTTCCGTTATGGACTTCAGATAAAAGAGGTTTTTAGGAACAGATCCGTAATAGAGATAAAAGAGGAAGTGCACATGCATGAGGAGTATAAATCAGCATATGGAAGCAGTATAGACAGGAGTAATAAGGTCGATGAGAGAAGACCGGAGATTATGGGTTATGGGAAGAGAGATTCGTGGATCGTGAATATCGTAAATAGGATATGGAAGTTCTGCAACAGGCCTATTTCTTGAATGCCGCGGCATTCTCCCCACGAAAGGTGTTGAATCTCCAGCTCGCGTTTAAATCTAAATTCTGGCGATAGGCTTAAAAGCTTTTAATCAGATAGTTTTAGCGTGTGATGGAATGCCAAAGTCCAAAAAAGATATCGGAGTAATTGGTACGAGATATTTGAGTTTCGTGCTTGAATTCGTTGGGAGCATGATCTTCCTGTGGCTTGTCTCGAGCTCGTTGGGAGGCATATCTATATATTCCAATTCGCAGCAGTTCGGCATATTCCTTCCGTTGGTATATGGGCTTGCTGTGGTCAGCTCTGTGGCTCTTTTCTTTGTGAGCTTCATTAACTTCACGAACATGAGGAAGCTTGCTGGACATGCGGCCATGAAATCGGCGCTTACTGCAGGAGTGACGATTATAGCGCTCACTATATTAGGCGGAAGCACGACTGCGTATTACTATGCGTTCGGGGCGTTCATAATCGCCTTCATAGGCAGCGGGCTCTCCTACGACATGTCCTGATTCTTTTCTTTTTATTTCAAGGAGAAGAGAAAAATACCAGCTTGCGAAATGTTTAAATACATTTTTTGGCAACCATTAAGTTTATGGGGAAATTAAAATCCTTTCCTGCGGATGCAAGACTTGCCAGGGTAACTGGCATGCTCAGGATACTATTCCATAACAACGGAAAGATGAGTATAGCTGAGATGAGCAGGGTAACGAATAATGAGGTTGACACACTGCTTCCTCAGGTCAATGCCGCTGAGACCCTTAAACTTGTAAGGGTAGTAGAGGATGAGGTAATAATAACAAAGCTCGGCAAGGAGATGAACGAGAACAAAGAGGCGGCAATAAAGGAAGTATCTGAAAGGCTGAAGAAGTTCGAACCGTTTCATACTGCTTATATGCTCTCCAAAGAGCGCGGCAAATTCACCACTCAGGAATTGGAAGAGGAGCTGGAAAAGAGGAAAATTGCGTTTCACGCGGATGGCGAAACAAACAAGAACATCCTCAACACGCTCCTGTTCCAGTGGGCCGTGTATTTTAGCATAGTCGATTACTATGGCCTTGGAGGGGTATGGGTGGAGGAGAAGAGCCCTCAGTAGAGGTCGCTGTATATCCTGTTTATTATCCCTTCTATTGTCTTGTTGCCCTTGCTCCTGGGATACTTCATCTCTATGCTTATCTTGTCCACGATCTTAGATGGCGGTTTTGACATCACTATGATCTTGTCCGACATGTGTGCCACCTCGTCGACGTTGTGGCTTATCATTATAACGGACTTGACAGATGTCTTTGTGTTCTTCAGAATTGACACTACCTCGGCCCTGAGCTGCGATGCTGTGAGGTCGTCAAGCGAGCTGAATGGTTCGTCCATGAGGAGCAATTTCGGGCTTGATACCAGAGCCCTTGCCATGCCAACCCTCTGCTTCATGCCTCCACTGAGTTCACTTGGGTAGGTCGCTTCGAATCCAGACAGGTTGACCTTTTCAAGGACTTTCATGCTTTTGTCGTGTATCTCGCCACTGCTCATGCCACTTGATGCCAGTGCAAGCTCCACATTCTCAAGTGCGGTGAGCCAGGGAAGGAGCGCGAAGTTCTGGAAGACTAGTGACATTCCTTGCTCTGGTTTAATTACCTCTTTTCCGTAAAATCTGACTCTTCCTTTAGTAGGGCTTAGAAGGCCTGCTATTATCCTTATGAGGGATGACTTTCCGCACCCCGACGGCCCTACTATTGATAGGAATTCGTATTCTTTCACATCAAAGGAGATGTCATCGATCACGTTGTATTTCAGCTTGCCATGCATGAACTCCAGAGATATTCCATCCACTTCCAATATCGTCTGCTTCAAGGATACCACTAAGCGCTAAACCTGTATTTAGATGTGACCTTATTGTAAAGGTTCTGCCACACAAACCTATTTATTAGTACAACCATTGCTACCATCGTCACCAATGCAGCCAACATAAGTTCCAGCTGCCCGTTTGCCACTGCGACGTCAAGAAGCTTCCCTATTCCTGTGCCGACCTGTGTCAGCGGCACAGAATTGCCATGAGACTGAACGGTGAAATATTCAGCTACTATGAGCGCGTTCCAGGCCCCGCCTATCGCAGTTATCGCGCCGGTTATGTATGACGGGAGTATTGAGGGCAAGTAGAGTTTCGTCCATGCCTCCCTTCTGTTCAGCTTTAGCACCGGCCTGAGTTCAGCCACATATCCAGGCATGCCCCTTATACCGCCTATAACGCTGAACAGGATGTACCAGAACATTGCAAGGAATATAACAAAGAATGCCGTGACCTCCCCGCCGAACGGAAGAGTATAAAACACGACAACTAGCGCAGGGAGCAGGATGGTAGATGGAATCGCGGATATGACCTGCAGGAAGGACATTATCGGCTCAAACGCCCTTGTCTTAAGGCCTATGTAGATACCCAAAGGCACTGCCACTGCTGTGCAGAACAGGAAGATAAGCCATACCCTCAGGAACGAGAACATTAGCGCATTTAGGACCTCTGGCATGTATTGCCAGAACCCTATCTTTATTGTTGCCAGTATGCCGACAAGAAGAAGCGCCAGTATTATGGCTATGCCAAGGTTCCTGCTTAGCCTGAATCTCTCCGCCCTGCTCATCATGTACCTGCTCACTTTGTTGTCGCTTATCATGTATGCGCCTACCTTCTCAAGCTCCTTCCTCGGCCTGCTGAACAGCCTGTCCAATGGTCCCAATATCTTCTTGGCCTGAAATGCTACTGAGGAATAGAAGGAGAGGACGCTTGACTTCCTTTGCTCCGAGGGTTTTTCTTTGAAAGAGTATTTGTCCGAGAATACCGATAGGGGCTGGAGAAACAGTATCCTTGTGACTATCACGGCTACGATAAACATTGCCAGTGCAGCCACATATCCGGAAGTATTGCTGCTTGCCGCAAAAGAGCTTATCGCAACGCCTATCCCACTGGTCACCGAGTACTTGGTCGTGCCGGTGGCAAATATCTCGCTAGTGACAAGGTAGAATAGACCCACTGACCAGGATATGACCGACTGATACGCGATTCTGGGCATGCACGCAGGCACGTACAGCCTTGTGTACATCTTCCATTTTGAGAACTGGCTTAGGCGTGCCACCTCCAGAAGATCGGTAGGTATTGACTTGACGGATTCGTATACCCCGAATGTTATGTTCCATGCCATGCTCGTGAATATCAGGAATATAACGGCAAGGTTTACCCCTATTGTGCCTGGCGCGAATGCAACTATCAGGTATATTACTACAGGGAAGAACCCAAGTATAGGTATCGTCTGCAGTATGTCTATTGCCGGAAGTATTACCCTCTCAAGCCTGCTGTCAGTAGCAGCTACTATGCCTACCACAAGACTGAAGATTATCGAGATGAAAAGCGCCAGGAATAGCCTTGCCCATGAAGCTCCGATGTCTACCAACAGAGCTGCAAAAAGGCCCATATGCTTTATAGAATGCCCAACGAATAATTAAATACCTTTCACAGCATTTATACTCGGCGGAATGCGAAATGGTTATATTGTTTGGTGCGCATATCTGCATTGAAGCGATTGTAGTCTAGTCTGGTAGGACATAGCCTTGCCAAGGCTAAAGCCCGGGTTCAAATCCCGGCAGTCGCACCTTAAATTTTTATGCACAGGATATTCGTAGTCGCAGATGGGGCACAACGCTGGAGGGTGACTGGTATCCGTGATTAAAAAACATGCTATCTGAAAGAGGCATTCAAGCATATGTTCCGGAAATGTCAGATCCTGAAGAACCAAGCATCTCAGAATGGGTCCCTTATTTATCTCAGAACGTGGGGGGATTAGACGAAGATACTTATTTCATAGGCCATAGAGTAGGCTGCCAGGCCATCTTGAGATAATGAAATAAGAGGCTACGCCCATTATAAACCCCTAGCACGAGGGGTTCCTCCCCCGACAAGTCGGGGTATCTCACCCCTCGAATCAGAAAGTGGATTTGCGGCAGACAAAAAATTCGATGGATGGAAAGTCTCCCAGAGATTGGATGAAAGAATAGGCACTGCTATCATGTGCAAAGGCGTATGGCGTGACATCCTGTGGTTAACTGGGAATGATAATCCCTGACTTTTGTCCCAATCTCAGATATTGTATTTCTTGCGTTAGGAATCTAATAATGGAAGTTTCAGAGGGGAGCTAAATAGGCACAAAAGAATCATGTTGTCGTCGGATACTGAAAAAGAAAGATTTATAATATGTGGCTGTTAAGATTAATATTTTATGACAGAATTTTTAGATAAATTAAAAAGCAATGCTCTCTTGTTTCCAGAATATAAGAATAGCAACATGTCTGCTTTGATAGACATAGTAAACAATCATGGTAAGAGAGCATCCAAGGAGAAGACAGTAGTATTACTTATAGATGGATTCGGTTACAACCTTATGAGTAATTTATTGACAGATCTTCCAGATTCTTTCTTGAAAACTGCAAAGATAAACAAAGTAAGTACCCTATTTCCATCAAGCACCCCTACTATACTGACCTCTTTGGAATCTGGGCTGACTCCTGCAGAACACGGGATAGTTGGATGGGATATATATCTAAAAGAATACGGATCTGTGGTAACACCGTACATGGATTCCTTTGCATTTTCCAATGCAAATATTAGCGATGATAATATAGATATCAATACCATATTCCCAAATCCGGATTTGTTAAATAAAGCCGCTAATAATGGTGGTCTTACTTTTCTATGCGAGAAAAAGATCCACAAACCTTATGATATGGCAAAATGGCACAAAGAATCTTATACTACAGAAATGGAAATGCTTTTTAGATTAAGAGATGCTGTAAACCGAAAAGAAGACTCTTTGATATATGTCTATTATCCCACCATAGACACCTTAGAGCATACTTATGGCCCAGATGCTGAGATAGTACGCAAGAGCACTGCTTTGTTGTTTTCCCAGATAGAAGACCTGCTCGTTCCACAATTAGAAAAGAATAATTATAATTTAGTGATAACTGCAGATCATGGACTTGTAAATTTCAAAAAAACAGTAATAGAAAGTAACAGCAAGATTATGGATTACCTTACAGGTCCGATATGGGGAGACAAGCGTACGATATACTTAAATGTAGCGCCAGAAAAAGAAGAAAGCGCTATGGAATATATAACCAGAGAGTATGGGTCAGAATTTATAATTCAAGATACTGAATCTGTTATCGAGAGTGGCATATTTGGTAAAACGGATATCAATCCTAAAATCCGATATAGATTTGGTACGCATATGATGCTTGCAAAAAACAATGCTGCATTATTATACCAGTATCCAAATGAAGAACCAGATAGCAGAATACGCTTCGGTACACATTCGGGGCTATCTAAAGACGAAATGGAAGTGCCATTAATAGTGTATTGATTTATCATAAATGTTTCGTAAAAATCTAAGTTGCTTTGTTTTTAGTATGGTAATTGTTGATTGGATTATTCACAAATTCTATGTTATTAAAAAGATTAACTATCTCCTCGATAGATTTTAGCATTTCTTCATGACTTTTACCCCTAAGATTCCATCTATAATTGGAATTATTACAATCATCTATGTGCAAGACCATATTCGAGGATACAAGAGGATTGAATAATCCTTTTTCGCAAGATTTGCCAAAAAGAGGACATCCCTTGATGCATATCTCTCTATTGAAAAACGCTCCGGAAGAAGAATTCAACACTAATATTTTTGTATTACCAATTTTTATTGTGGTTTGAACAGATCCAAACCCCTCTTCATGAGAAGATTCTACTTTTTCAACCACATATTTTTCTTTTATTTTATCCATAACTTCATCATAACTTACATAATTTTCCTTAAAATATTCATAAGGAGATAATGATGAATATTTTCCAATAACCCCATTTACACCGTTTGTTGCTATGTACTCTCCTTGTATGAAAAGATTGAATAGTTTCATTGAAAATCCAAAATCTGCTACAAGTTTTATCATTTTATTTATTTCGTCTTTAGTTTGTTTCGTTATTACCATGTTTATTCTTGTTTTGATCCTGTTTTTAGACAATGTAGACAATATTTCGCAAGTATCTTTGTCTAGTTTTTTATAGATTCCTTCTTTAAATATTGTAGATACAGAATCTAAGGAAAATTGTATAGAAATTTTATCCCTATATTTTTCTAAAAACGCCAGATAGGGCTTCAAATGTGTCCCATTTGTTATTATTGTAAATTCGACGTCTGGATATTTGTTGAGTATTTCTTCTATTTTAGGAAAAAGCCATTTAACAAGAGTGGGTTCTCCACCACTTATCTTAAACTGTATAAATCCTGATTCGTATGCCGCATCAATTATGGAGCAAAATTCCTTCTCAGACATATTTATTCCGTGGCTCTTGTTTTGACCAAATGGGTAACAATACCCACATTTGTAATTACATTCCTTTATCACAGCGATTGAAAATACAAGATCCTTTGCAACATTTTGGAGTTTTACATCCATAAATTCACACAAAACATGACTATGTTTCTAAGGATGATAACATATCTGTAAAACTTGGTATCTGTGCACCGGAGATTAGATGCAATTTTTGGTAATCTTTAGGGGGTACGTCCTTAATAGCTTCTAAAAACATTGTAAGGCTCTTACGTACATGTTCAGATATTGTGCTAACTCTACTCTTAATTATAGTTATATCGTACAAATCTTGCACTTTATAATAGCTAATTAGATAGATAACCGAACATTTTGGGCAGGAAAGAAGGTTTGTTGAATTCTACAGAAAGCTGATACTTCATTGCAGCCAATGATGGGATGAAACGATTTGATAG
>JAJYVZ010000001.1 GCA_021791725.1 Microcaldota archaeon
CCGTGCCTCATCAGTTGCGGCTCTATATGTGTGTTCGGTATCTGTGCAGCTTCAGTATTCCTAACAATCTCCATTCAAATCAATGCATTTGCCAATAAAAATGAAATGAGTTATGTCATACCCGCATGAGCTTCACTAGAACCTGTGTGTCGTATTCCTGCTCATCGTCTCTTATCCCCTCAAGGAACTGCTTCTCTTCCAGGAGAAGGCGTATGTTTATATTTTCTTCCGGCAGTTGCAACTCTTTTACAAATTCCCCCGGATAACCGGCAGGTTCAGTATAAAACGCCACGTAATCTGCATTCACCAACCTCGCGCCCTTTGCGAGCATGCCGGCGATCTCGCCCTCTCTCTTCCGAGCAACATGTTTGAAATCCGTCCCTCCTTCCATGCTGTCCACATAAAGAATTCTCTCCTCTCTGCCTCTTATTGACGCCATTCCAAGAGCCGCCACTGCAACACCATGAACCTTCAATGTTTCCAATTTTGCCTTGAAAGGCGTTTTGATCACAGAGAAATTAACAAGTACAATGCCATTATCTGCCGCATAATTAATCCATCCATCTTCTGACGAATATGGCATTAATGCGCAGCAACCTGTCATTTCGCTGCTTATTTCCATCATGTTGCCTTTGCCTTCAACCGTGTATGCTATCATCCTGCTGCCTACCATTAGCATCTTAGTCCCTAAGGCTTCACGGAAAGCCCATATTACCCCGTTTAAAGCCTCTTTTTCTATTCCGCTTTCTACTTCTTGCGAACCCTTCTCAAATATATCTATGATCTTGATTCCGGCGTTCATGTCGCCACATGTCTTGAATGCATTATAGGCGGATCGTAATTCCGCCATGTGCGCTTTCCTTACTCCTGCCCACGCTTTCAATGCCCTGCCGAATTCCTTTTCCCCGAAAGCACGCGTTAACTTCTCTCTCATGCCGGCAGTATCGAGGTTTAGTGATCCTTTTATCCCTATTCCTATGACAAGCAAATCTATTGCCTCTCGTATGCTATCAAACTCAATGGTTTCGCGCAGCGGCAAGGTTGCTATTATCCCTGTATTGGGTTTTTTAAATCCCGTTTCGCGAAGTTCTTTGGTGAAATTAACCCCATTTATTCTCGCTGCCACAAGTTTGTTGATATTGCCCGCATTATTAATTATTCTTTCTTTGTTTAATGAGGATAGGAGGAGGAATTTCTGGCCATAAGTCATGTTTTTTTGCGCGGTTATTCCCAAATTATCCAATATCGTGCCCATTACTGCCTCAGTATCGACATCCTTTAATGCATTTTCAAAATTTTTGCCTAAATACAAGTATGCTATTGCAGCAAACGCATGTTTATCCGGGTCATCCTGCCCTATTTTAAAATTCTGCTTAATCACGTTAATAAACTCCGCATCTCCTATGATCATGTTATCTCTCGCTAACGTGAAAAATGATTCTGATGCCTTGAATAGGCGCGCATAATATCTGACTGCCCAAGCGTCACCAGTTTTTCTTGCGATATCCATCAACCCAAATGAAATGTCTTCTTGCATTTCTGCATCCGCGTATGCATTTAACGCGTTGTTTATTTCCGGCCCGGATTCGGATAAAATATCCATAATCTTCTGCGGTGATTTCTGGTCCCTGTCTAACAACCTTCTGAAGACAAAATCCCTAAAAACAGGATTTGAAGCGAAGAAAGACCGCTTCTCGAATTCGTCTTTCAAGGTAAAGACGTCATGAAGATAATCAATTATGTTTTTCCCGTTCCAACCGGAATTCCAAAAAACAAAGCCAATAATCCTATTAAATTCCTTTGCCGTCGTTTCGTCATCCAATTTTACTGCAAGAAACTGCGCTGTCTTAAAGGCGTCGTACTCATCGGAACCGCATACAAGTTCGTGAGGCGCCATAAGCCCCTCGTCACGGTGTTCTAGCAACCTGAATGTACCTAATAACATTTCTTTGAACTGGCCATTCTTAAGTATTTTCAATCTCCTGTTTAATTCATCTGTTGTCCCGCACGCGGGCTTTAACTCGTTTCCCTGGTTATCCGTATCCCCAATTTTCTGGAAGCGCATGCGTTTCGATATAAAATATGTTTCGTATACGGAATTTATTATTATCCGCTCTGCCAGCTCCGGAATTTCTTTATACTCTTTCGCAACATCCATTATGACGTCCTTTGCGTCATTTATAACCCTTGTCGCATCTCCCGGATCCATCCGGAGCTTTCTCCTGCTGCTGATCATCGCGTCTATCAGATCTAAGACTAAGAACTCCTCGCCCCCAGCGATCTCAGTCGCCTCTTTTATGAACTCCCGAATCTCTACGATATCTGACAACACCTGTTTAATATCAACGTAGGCTTCATCAGTTCCACTTGCCATAAACAACAGTTTCCGAAATACATGAATGCCGGCCCTCTGTGAATCTTTGAATGACGATAGCACGTCCAACGTTTCGATTACTAATTCCTTGTCGCGTACCCTTGAAATAAAACTGCTGATATATGCGAAGAGCACTTCCCTACTCCATTCATCAAATTTCAGAAACGTGGAGATGAGTGCTTCCTTTACGTCTATGGCTGTTTTGGCGCTCGTTGCCACCTCTTCCGGACCGATCCTTACCGTACTGAGAAAAAGAAGCCTTACCATATCTCCAGCAAGCGCAGGAACATCGCTGTAGACACGGAAAACCTCAAATATATCCTCCTTTACGAGTGACAAGGTTTCAGCAGACTTCCTTGCGGATTCCGAATAATTATTCTTCCTCCATAACTGCGCCTTCATTGCGTAAGCCAATTTCTCAGAAGTTGATATCACCAGCGCCCTCTCCTCCTCCCCATTAAAAGTAGTCGCAAAGTCTTTGATGAAATCGCATATAATATTCAATCCGTTTACCGTATCCCTAAAAGAATCATATTCTGTATCCCTATACCTTTTGTTTCCAACCTCCTTTAACACTGCCTCCAATATCTCAGGATGCGCTGCTAATTTTCCGGCTATGCTTCTTATGTCTGCTGCGGTTCTGCCGTCCCCTCTTGCTTCCACATCCTCAAGTATATTATCAAGAATCCCCTTCCTCTCGAAACCCGCCGCGCTCTTTCTGACCGTCTCCATATTAATACGTTCGGTTGTCCTGTTTTTAAAAGTTCTCCTGTTTTTGTATAATTCGTCTATTGGCGAAGTCCCTATGCCACCGTTACATTCGCGCCTCTCACGAGCACGCTCGGGGCAACATAAGAGCCTTCCTCGTAATCCCAGGATGACGTCTGCCTTGCGTCTCTTGCCGCATAGTCCACGTTCTCCATCATGCGTATCATGTTGTCGCTTATTCTTATGCCGACCATGTTCTCCGTCTTAGTCTGTCTTATCGAGAATTTTATCTCCCCGTTTTCTATATAATAAGCCAGATCCCTGGGCACGGTAGAGAAGTCGCCTTTGAGATAGTTGCTGAACCTTGTATACCATGTATTTGTTACCAGTATGCCCTTATCGACCTTGCTTACAAGGCTCCGCACGTCATCCACTGTCTTCCTGCATTCCACGACTGTCGTGTTCGGCGACGGGAGCACGAGGCCCGCATTTCCCGTGCTCTTTTTCTTGTACTTCATCGCCGTTGAATAGTTGTGAAGGTAATTCTCAAGCACGCCGTTGCGGATTATGGGGGTTTTCTGCGTTGGATATCCTTCAGCATCGAAGCGCGAGGAGCCCACGAGCTCCGGAGACGCTCCGTCGTCATAGATATTCACGTTCCTATTCGCCACCTGCTTCCCCATCTTGCCCGCAAGATAGCTTCCGGTCTCTACGCTTGAGATGCATGCCATGCTGTTTATGTTTGACAGGAGGAGCCCAGCCGGCAATTGAAGATATATCACGTCATACGTGCCCTTCTCTATCTTGCCTTCTCTCCCATTTCCCATCCTGAACATCTCTCCGGCCTTGGTTCCCATGCCATGCGGCATTATATCGTTCAGCCTTCTAGATACCGCAACGTCCTGGAATGCCGACCTATCGTTGTAGATGCGAAGGTTCAGCCTCGCATAAGTAGAGGTTCCAGATGCCTCTGCGCCGTTGCTCGTGGCTAAGAATGTCTTCAGGTGACCTACCTGCAGCATGCCTGCTACCGCGTTGCCTCTTCCGGCGTCCTCTGCGCCCGATATTGCGTTGCCGGCAATGTCCTCCATTGTGCAGTTTATACATGCTAATATGTTCCTGTCTGCCAAATCCCTTCCCTTGTATTTGAATGGACCATTGGCCATTCCGTAGTAATCGTCTTTTGGCTTCTGCCTCTCCACCATGCTCCTTGCCCTGCGTATTCTTTCCTCTATGCCCTTCTTGCTCAGGTCCTCTATGTTGGTGAAGAAATTTCTCTTTCTTGACGATGCGAACATCATGGCGTATATATCCTTCTTCTCCACTATCGAATCAATCTTGGAATTGGCTATCTTGAGATAGCTCCTTCTCCTGTCGAAGAGCATGACTGCCGCCTCATCAAACCCGCCGGTTATCGCAGACCTTGCTATCTCCCTTGCCTTGCCTATGCTGTTCTCTTCCATATCATCATCCAAAACAGAGCAGCGCATGCGGCCCTCCCATGGTCACAGGCACGCCCTGCACAGGCTCTCCCTTTCCGCACTCTCCCAGAGTCAATTCAAAATCGCTCCCCAACTCTCTGACCGCATGCCAGAAGTCAAGCGTCTTGGCCTCAAGCGCGTAGTTCTTCACCGGCGTGCTTATCCTTCCGTTCCTTATGAGGTATGCCTCGTTTCCCTGATACCTTGCGAAACTCCTTGTGTCGTCTATGTTCCATTCTGTGAAGCTCTTTATGTAAATTCCTTCCTTCGCCACTTCAACGAGCTCTTCCAGGCCAAGCTCTCCGCGCTCAAGGTACGTATTCGACATCCTGACAAGCGGCTCATTCGAGTACATGTCGCTCCTTGCAGAGCTGTTGCTTCTAATCTTGAGATCATTCGCATATTCCCTGTTCACCAGCAACGCATCCTGCTTTCCGCCCCTTACTATTACCTTCTTCCTCGCCTTTACTCCCTCATCGTCGTATAAATAGAAACCGTATGAACCTTTTATCGTGGGATCGTCGGCTATTGTAACCTTCTCGCTGCCTATCTCTATGCCAAGATCTCCAGGACCAAGATAGCTTGTGCCTGCCTGCGCCGCCTCCCTGCCGAATACCCTGTCGGCCTCGCTCGGGTGGCCTATGCTCTCGTGTACAGCAATTCCGATTATCTCAGGCGAGACTACGACATTCGTTATCCCCGCCAGCTCTGCTTTTGCCAGCGTCTTTCCGGTTTTAATGACGTTCCTAAGCGCGCCTGCCTCACTCTCAAGCCTCTCGCATATAGCGCCAGGATCGAAGAGTTCAAGGCCTCCGGTGCCGCCGAACTGCAGCATGCGCTGCCGCGAATCCCCGCCAGCGCTTACGGTCATTGCCGCGAACGCGCTCACGTAAGGCAGCTCGGCGCCTATGCGCGTACCATCAGAATTAACGAAATACGAAGTTGCCTTTCCGGCATCTGCGTACACGCTCCTGTACTTGACGTATCCTATTCCCTTTACCCTCTTGTCTATCTCGAGCAGCGATGACAGTAGCGCCTCGTCTTCTATGATCTCTTTCTCCCGCACAACATAATCGTCCTGCTCTACCCGTTCCTCCGACATCTCAACTTCCTTGCCGTTGAACTTTATTAATTTATCCAGCAATGCGCGTATTTCTGATTCTTCTATCTTATTTGTTGAGAGCGTGTATAGCTTTTTTTCGCTTATTATCCTTATCCTCAAGCCTGTGCTGTCGTTGAACGCGCCTCCTGTAAGCTCTCCCTGTTCCATGCTGTAAGCGGTAGAATAGCTTCTCTCGAGGTAAGCCTCGGCATACTCGCCCATCCTAGAAGCTAGCATAAGCGCGTATTCCGCTATATTCTCGTCGAACTTTGATATCCACATGGGCAGTTCAGCCGAACAGGCTTGCCAGTCCTCCGGCCGCTTCTTCCTCGCTCTTCTTCGCTTCCTCCTTCTTCTCGGCTTTCGTCTCGCCTCCGCCTGACGGCGCTGCCGCAGCCGGAGCTGCTGCCTGCACGGCCTGAGCGTTCTTTATCACTTCCTTTATGTCCACTCCCTTTAGGGATGAGACTATTGCCTTTGCCCTTGCCTGGTCAGGCTGCATTCCTGCAGCTTTCACGACACCTTCGAGGTTTTCCTCTGTCACTTCCTTGCCCGCCGCGTTTAGCAGAAGAGCAGCGTATATGTATTCCATAGTTTTCACCTTTAAGCATATAATTTCAAGCCTCTACCTGACCTGCGCATCGCCCTCTTGCCTATCCTCTTCCTCCGGAACCCTGCTCTTCAGCGACACCGCCTCCAAGAATGCCTGTGCAAGCAGTCTCTCAGATATCGTGGGCTCATAGATCTTTGCTGACAGGCCAAGCGCAAGCGCGGACGTATAAGCCTTTGCAAGAAGCCTCTCGACGTTGTAATGCGTCACGTATCCAATCTGCATTGTCATGCTGTCGGCTGCCCTGAACGCTGAGGCAATCTCGCTCGAGACTATCTCGTACGTTATTCCAAGCACATCCTCTGTATAGACAAGCCCGCCGCTCACGGCAACGCACATCCTCGGGCTGACCTCAAACGGCATGACGTTCAGCGTCTTCAGCGCCTTTGAGACAGGCGAGGCTATCTTCGTGCCCTTTGGCACTAGCACCTTTGTCTTCGATATAACAACCTTTCCCTTGTCTATCTTTACGTCTATTCCAGCAGCCTTCAGCTCTGTCACTGCCTGTCCCGGAGGGATCGACGTCTCACCCTCCTCTATCATTATGTCGCTTGGGGCTATCTGGTTGGGCTTTGCGAAGAGCTTAAGCCTGTTTGCGCTTATCTGCCTGTAAAGCGCAAAAGGGTCTTCGTCCTTTGACATTACCAAGGCTACGTTGCCTTCCACGTACTTCATAAGGAGCGAGGCCTGCTTGTCCTTTTCTATGATCTTCCTCAGCAGGTTGTTCCTTGTAACAATGACGCGCGCGCCAGGCTTCAACTGATTCCTGACCTTCTGGAACAGCGTATCTGGCGTGGCGCTCAACGGTATTATCGCGAAGAGCTTGTAGTTTTTAATATCCTTACTTACTTCCTCGACGAACGCCATCTTGTCTTTCTTAAGCATCATAGCATCACTACATTATCCTCAAGGGCTTGCTCATCGTGAACTTCACGTAAACCGACCGTATCCTGTTGTTCCCTACTTTCTTCGATACGCTGCCCACTATTTCCTTCACGTTCTCGTATATCTTGTCCGCATCCATGTCCTCTGCGCCTATGACGCAGTGCACCGTAGGCAGGAACTTGCCCTTGTTCTTCAGCTCCACGCTCCTGCTCATCTGATTCGCTATCTCCTCCATGTTCACATTTCCGAGCAGCGGCTTTGGCATCTTGCCCCTGGGACCAAGAAACTGGCCAAGGAACTTTGCTATGTTAGGCATCAGGCTGGGCTGTGCCAGCAGATCATAGTTAAGAAGCGAGTTCAACCTAACCTTGTCCTTAGATATCGCGTCAAGCTCCTCGCCGTTTATCACGCTGATCTTGCTCCGCTCTGCCTTGGCTATCAAGTCCTTGTCTGTCGCGAATACGGTTAGCTTGTTTGCCTTCCCCCTGCCATGCGGCAACAGTATGCTCATGTTCAGCCTGTTGTCCTGCTTGGTGAAGTCTATGCCCCTGAAATTTATCGCAAGCTCCACCGTCTGCCTGAACTTCCTACTGCCCTTGTTCTCGGCAACGTACTTTCTGAATCCTTCCAAATCTTCTTCCATCCTAATCCCTCCTGCAATGTGCAGTGCTTGCGGGAAAATAAGCAACTAACTCTCCATAAATAAGTATATAAACGTTCCTCCCATATTTCTTTAAGACCGTGAGCGGGAAATCCCACACCCTCTTCAGAGAGTTCCCTTCAGGGGTGGGATGAAGTAAAGCTGTTGAAAACAATGCCAGGAAGAACTGAGAACCGATAAAACACATCCTTTGCGGGATGCAGTGATTGCATGAACGCAGAGGAAGCCCACACCGTTTACGGGTGGGAGAATGTCACGAAAAGGATAAATAACCAAGCCGTCAACATTTAAAGCAAAACGGTGTTTTGCGTACGGAACGTGTAATGATCTTCATAGATGGCAGCAATTTCTACTACGGGCTTAAGGCAGAAGCTGGCAAGACCGAACTAGACCTTGAAAAATTCGGGCGGACTTTATGCACCGACCGAAGACAGCTCACACGAATTTATTACTACAATGCCCCATTGGATCAGAACCAGAATCCAGAAAGATACAAGAGCCAGCAAAAATGGTTTGATAAAGTAAGAAACACGCCAAATACCACCCTTGTTCTGGCAAAAATGAAGAAGAGGCACAACAAAGACGGGAAGATGGAATACTACGTAAAAGGAGACGACATACACATAGCCGTTGACATGCTAAAACTTGCATATAACGATGCTTATGACACGGCGATATTGGTAAGCGGTGACGGAGATTTTTACCCTGCAATAAGGGCTGTCAAAGAAAAGGGCAAGAAAGTTGAAAACGCTTATTTTGCATCGAATAGGTCTTCGCTTCTTGGTCAGGAATGCGACAGAAGTGTGAATATAATACAATTCATAAAAGACTGTTTCTGACCAAATAAAAAGGCCTAACGTTGGCGAACCAACGATAGGGAACATATAATATCATTATGATATACAAGATATTTAAACCTTATCTCTCCCGGGAGATTGGGACAAACGTCTTCATTGCCTCCCTGCCAAAATTCTTGCACAACTTATAAATATAGATACTTCCAATTTAAATTTTAGATTGAGTGGAATCAAGGGAATTCAAGGAACTGGCAAGGAAAAATTCGAGGCCCGCCGACTCAAACGAGGCATCCGGCGCGCCAGAGACGATAAGCTACAACATATGCGTACTGATCGATAACGACAAACTTCTCCTAAAATTCGCGAACAGGGGCATAAGCAAGGGGAAATGGAACTTTCCAGGAGGCCACGTAGAGGAAGGGGAGACGCTTGAGGAAAGCGTGATAAGGGAGATAAGGGAAGAGACCGGGCTTGTGCTTGAACAAGAAAGTCTTTTCTATCACGGCAAGATAGACAAGACCATCAATTCGGACAACACCCTCCACAGGATCCACGTATTCTCTTCGAGATCCTTCACCGGCAGAATAAGGGATTCAGAAGAGGGCGCGCTGATGTGGTTTGATAAGAAATCATTGCCGGAAGGCGAGATGTGGAAGGACGCGAAGCTGTGGATCGACCATATATACAAATCTAGAAAATTCGATGTCGATATAGCGCAGGACAATTACGATGACAGCACAGTTAAGAGTAGCCATGTCAGGGTAAACGTGCCAATTGCCGAAAAGAAGAAAAAGATCCGAAATTGAGCCGCACACCGAACTTACAGCGTGAACTGCTCCCCAATCCTTGGCAGGTGGGTCTTGTACTTCTCCTTCAACGCGTCATTGAACTGCCTTGACTTTGCGGGCTCTCCGTGCACTATGAATATATTCTCCAATCCGTTTATGCTTTCCACGAACCTCTCGAGCTGCTGCCTGTCTGCGTGCGCCGAAAGATGGTAAGTCTCGACCTCGAGATTCACCGGAACCTTGCGTCCGTTTATGTCAAGCTCCTTCTTCCCGTCCTGCAGGTCCCTTCCTCTCGTTCCTTCCACCTGATATCCTACAAGCATCATCTTGTTCTCCGTATATCTTCCAAGCCTTTCCAGGTATCTCAGCACAGGCCCTCCGTTCAGCATTCCGCTGGTCGTGACTATGATGCACGATTCCTGCGAATTCATTATCTTCCTGCGCATCTGGTTCGAAGTCACGTCGAAGAAGTTCTTGCTCTTGAACGGGTCGTCCTCGCTCATGAGTATCCTCTTCTGCAGCTCCTCCCTGCAGTATATTACGTTGTGCCTGTGTATCCTCAGGGCCTTGTTTATCATGCCGTCTGTGTATATCGGTATATGAGGCAGCGATCCGGAATGCATGTAATCGTCAAGGGTGAGCATTATCTCCTGACTCCTTCCAACCCCGAAGCTGGGTATTATCACCTTGCCTCCCTGCTTGACCGTCTCCTTTATGCTGCTCACCATGTCTGTCGTTATCTTCTTCTCCGTGGGAAATATGTCATTGTCCCCCCCGTAAGTGCTCTCGGTTATAAGCGTGCGCGCATGCAGGTTCTCGCGCGGTGCAGGATCAAGGATCTTCGACATCCCGAAGTTTATATCGCCAGTGTATATGAGGCTCTCCCTTCCGTCACTTACCTCTATTATGGAGCTTCCCAGGATATGCCCCGCCTTCTGGAGCTTTACCGTAAGGTCCTTTATCCTGAATTCTTCGTTGAACTCCGCCATCTTGGAGTTCCTCTGCATCTTAAGCACACCGTCCCTAGTGACGTCCTTAGGGTTGGATATCTTCAGGTAATCGCTTATTATCACGTTTCCGAGCTCGAAAGTCGGCTTCGTGAGGTACGTGGGGCCTTCCCATCCTCCGGAATATATGTGCGGCAGGAATCCGATGTGGTCAAGGTGCGCGTGAGTGACCACTATCCCATCCACATCCTTGAGTTCATGCTTTTCTATGGTTGGATATGCGATTGGATCGCCAATCTTCACTCCAGAGTCCAGCAGGATCTTCGTATTTCCGCTCTCTATCATTATGCAGCTCCTTCCAACTTCTTCAGCCGCTCCAAAAAATTTTAATATCAATCAAACACCTAGTTGTGCGCCACCGCCCCTGGCGTCTTCCTTCTGTATTTCGTCAATGCTGGCTGCACTGGGGCGGCTCTTCTTCTTTATGACCGCAATGTCCTCAAGGCTTATGCTCATCGGCCCCTGTTCCTCGTGCCTCTGCGGCTTCCTCTCATCATGAACCCTCCTAGACCTGTCTATGCTCCTCAGCTCCGAATACAGGTCATCGAGTCTTTTGTGGTTCTCCTCAATCTTCTTATCGAGCTCGTCTATCTCCTTGTTGAGGCTGACTGTGTCGTCCTTGAGAAAATTAATTCTCCTCTTCATCCTGAATATTTTTATCGCGCCGTCTATCTGAGAGTCTATGTCGTTTATCTCTCTGATTATCTCCTTCTCCGCCCCCAGGCTTCTTGTCTCGGTGGATATCCTGAACTCGAGCTTGTCCTTCATCCTCCTAAGCCTGCCTATGTTCGGTCCCCTGCCTGCGCTCTCTGACTGCTTTGAAAGCGCCTCGAGTTCTGCTTCCTTGTACTTGAGCAGCTTTCTCTTCTTCTTTATGCTTATTATAATGTCTATCCTCTTTTTCTTCTCCTCTTCTATGAGCCTGTTGAGCTCTATTATTCTTCCCTCCTTGGGGCTTGGCTTTGCCCCATTCTGAACAGGCGCCCCGTTGTTGGTATCCACTGCATCCCTTATCTATTATCATTTCTCGTTAGAGGCAACTAGCCTATAAATGCTAAGCATTTTATCCGTAACCTTCTCCAAAGAAAAGTTCTGCGCCGTTTTAACGGCACTCTGATAATAGGCCCCATCATTATTTAAGACTTTCTCTATCTTTCCAGCGCAGGCCGCAGGATTCATAGGATCGAACTTCTCGCCATTTCTCCCATTCTTTATCAGTTCCCTAAGCGCAAGGCTGTCCGCCCCTATCACCGGCTTTCCAAGAGCCATTGCCTCAAGAGCTACGACTCCCTGCGTCTCGAACGTCGACGGTATGCAAAACGCGTCGCATGCCGCATAATAATCCGGCAGTTCCGCCTTATCCACGAAGCCCACGAACCTTACGTTGCCGAGACTAAGCCTGTCTGCATAGTTCCTGTAATATTCGTATGCAGGGCCCGTGCCTCCTATAATAAATTTTATATCCTTCCTAGATCTCCCGAGCCTGTGAGCTGCAAGAAGCAGGGTTTCTATCCTCTTCTCTCGGCTCGTCCTTCCTATGTATAGCACCAATTTCTCCCTGCTGCGCACTCCAAGGCTCTTCCTCACGCGCTCGCCGTCAGCGTTCTTGTCGTTGAACACCGACAGGTCTATGCCGTTTGGCACCACGTGCGTGTTCTTTATCTTCATACGCCTCAGCATCCTCTCTATCGTGCCTGTCGGCGCGACAGTTGCGTCGCATCTATTGTAGAACAGGCGCAGATACGCCTTCACCGACCTGTTTGCGAAGAACTTGAAGACGCGTATGTTCGGATAGTAATTCTCCATTATGCTCTTGTCGTTAACGAGCGTATGGTACGACCCTACTATCGGCTTTCCGGAGAACTTGGCGGCCACTATGGCAGCAAGGCCCATTGGCGCAGGCGTCTGCGCATGTATAAGATCTATCTTGTTTGCCATTACCCTGAAAACAGACGCATAAGGGAAGACAGCAACCTTGTATTGCGGATAAGGCTTGAAATCGAAGCCTTCTACTATGAACACCTTTTTGTTCCCGTACTTCCTCTTTGTCCTGGCGGTGCCGCTGGCGAATATATATACCTCATGGCCTCTCCTCTCAAGCTCTTTCTTAAGCCCAAGCATTGACGTTACAACGCCATCGACGGCAGGCAGATAAGAATCGGAGTAGAACGCTATCTTCAGCTTGTCCATCTATACACTACAACTTTACCGGCTCCCCGCCGGCGCTCTTTATCTTTTCAGCTGCTGACGCAGAAAAAGCGGCAGCTCTTACTATGGCTGGTTTCTCAAGCTTGCCGTCTCCCAGCACCTTGTATCCCGCAAGCTCTATCACAGGTCTCTCCTCTTTCTTCTCTCTCGCCATCTTCGATACTTTCCACAGGTCTATCTCCTTGAGGTCCTTCCTTCCCCATCTTGTGAAGCCTGTCTTGCCTATCCTCTCCCTCTCATATTTGACTATGTGCGTGAACTTGTGCTTTCTTCCAGCCTTTCCAACTCCTCCCCTTCCACCTGCCCCTCTCCTGTTCTTTATGTTGCCGGCTCCCCACCTTCTTGTGCCAAGATACCTCCTGTTCCGCTTCCTGTTTCTCATTACCATCAGATCATCCTCTCTATAAGCGCGTTTATCTCCACGCCCCTGTATCCAAGATCGCCCTTGTCCACGAAGCTTCTCTTTATGTCCTTGTATCCGCGCTTTGGTGGCTTCATGCCCATCGGCAGCCTTATACCGGCGTCAGCGGCCCTCACCGCCCCGTTCATCAGCTTGTCCATGTTATCCTTCTCCACCTTAATGCCTTTGCTCTCGAGCAGCCTCTCAAGCACCTTCCTGTCTATCTCTCCGAAGGTTATGAAATCCTTGCACTTGTTTATCATCCCTACGTTTGACTTCGTGCCGTAGATGAGCGATAGGCTGTTCACCCTCTTGAGGTTCAGCCTATTCATGGTCTCCGCTATGCTCTGCCTGACGTTCACGCGTCCGCGGATCCGTACTGCTGCTACTAGCTTGTTGTCAATCTTAACTTTTGCCATAGAAGACACTGTTTCTATCGAAATAAAGCAATTAGATTTAGTTATTATTGCTGGGAAAGGTTTTTAACCCCTCGCTTGAATCCCTCACCAGACCGAGATTCTTCTTTGAAATGGCGCCGTACTCACTCCCCGCGGAATCCCAGTCGTTTCCTTATCGCATCGTTTATCAGTTCCAGAGCCTCCTTGTTGTTGGAAGCGTAGACAGAAGTGCCGATGCCCTTGTCATCTTTCAGGGTTGGATCAGCGCCCCTGGAGAGCAGCAGCCTCACAATGTCTATATTCTTCTCGCTTAGGCACGCGATCATGAGGGCAGTTACTCCCCCGTCAGTTCTGGCATCTATGTCAAGGCCCTTGCCCTCCTCTATTAAAATTTTTGCGATATCGCTGCGTTCCATGTATACTGCCCACACCAGCGCCGTCTCTTTATTATAACTCAGCAGGTTTGGATCCGCGCCCTCTTGCAGGAGCTTCCTTACGCTTTCCCCCTTTCCCCAGCCTACCGCGTACATCAACATTGTATTCCCGTCGGAATAGGCGTTTATGTTGGCTCCGCCCTTTATGCTCCTCCCGATCTGTTCTGCATCTCCTTTGAACACTGCCATGAGGAGCATCTTATCCAGCTCAGGCTGCATCTTGCTTCTGACTATGTCCTTCGCCTGTTCCAGAATTGGCTTGTAATGCGCCCCCATCCCATCCATTCATATATGTGTCTTGCGTTTCAGACTTTATGCCTTCTCTACAATCTACCCCTGTATAAAATCCGATTTGAATCACGGCTCTTCGACAAAGGCGGATCCGCACGCCGCTTCCTATAAATCCGAGCCGGCGCACCGTACAAAACAAAAACCGAAGTATCTACGCACCTCCGTGTACGTAGCGCCTGCCCCTTAGAGCTGACGCAACCGCCGCTATCGCCGCCATTATCGCAGCTACTATCAACACAGTGTGAATACCGTCACTAAACGGCCGCGAAATCAAGGTTGGAAAGAAGGATGTACCGGTTATTATGGTAAGATTTGCTTTCGGTATGGTCTGCATCGCATTCTGCTAATCCTAACTGGAATTATACATTGAATTAGTCAACTTATTTTGCTGTAATCCCTAAGTTCCACTCTCATGCCACATGCGTCCAGCGATCCAAACACCAAAGGAAGCAACGCTACTTCTTGTTTAGGTATCTCGCATAATCGAGAAGTTTCCTGAGGGAAAGGACCGCGGAAGTCGGAGAATCGTAAACCGGCAACCCAGAGCTTTCCATCTCCGCCTTGTGCACCTGCGTGTAATCAGAACCCACGCTTATCACGACCATAGGTATGTTCAGCTCCTCCTTGTAGCGCGCAAGCGTGGCAGCTACCTTCGAATCCGCGCCAGGGGTCTGGAAAAGAGCTATCGCTATTATCATGTCGACGTTCCCATCCTTTGATATCGCAGACAGCGCAGTCTCGTAACTCTTGTCGTTTGCGTCTCCGGCCATGTCCAGCGGATTCTTTATGTTGACTATGGAAGAGAAGGAATTCTTGAAAATCTTCTTGGTATTTTCACTGAACCCGGCCAGTCTCAGGCCGTTCAGGTATATCCTGTCAGTAGTCAGTACTCCCGCTCCTCCCCCATTCGTTATCACTGCCACCCTGTCGCCTTTTGGCATGGGTTCGGAATCGAACGCCTTCGCAAAGTAGAGCAGGTCATTCAGATCATTGGCCACGACAAAGCCGAACTGCCTGAACAACGCTTCGTATGCCTCGTTGCTCCCTGCAAGCGCAGCAGTGTGCGAATGCGCGGCAACTGCTCCCTCTGATGTCACGCCGCCCTTCAGCACTATCACGGGCTTCCTCTTTGTTACCTCCTTTGCAATTTCTATGAACTCCTTCCCCCTTTTTACGCCTTCTATGTACATTATGATGACCTTAGTATCCTTGTCTTTCATCAGGTATTCGAGTATGTCGGCTTCGTCTATGTAAGCCGCGTTCCCGTAAGATATGAACTTCGAGAGCCCGAAGCCTTCCTTAGATATTAGGTCAAGGATTGTACTTCCTACCGCTCCACTCTGCGAGACGAAGCTCACACCGCCTATCCTTGGCCTGCTGAGCTTGTACGTCGGCAGGAAAAGGGTGTCTATCCTCGATCTCGGGTCCATGACTCCAAGGCAGTTCGGCCCTAACATCGGAATCCTGTACTTTTCCGCGATCCTGGCTATTCTTTCCTGCAGTTGCACGTTGCCTATCTCAGCGAATCCTCCGCTGACTACCACTACGCTCTTAACCTTTGCCCTGCCG
Source organism: Microcaldota archaeon (assembly GCA_021791725.1). Classification (GTDB taxonomy): domain Archaea; phylum Micrarchaeota; class Micrarchaeia; order Micrarchaeales; family CABMGC01; genus JAJYVZ01. The sequence goes on from JAJYVZ010000001.1 coordinate 15,714, forward strand.
CACTCTTCCAAGACAAGCGGCACCACCTGTGCAGGGACCGCTATGACCGCAAGGTCGATCTCACTACCTATCTTCATGACACTGGTATATGTTGTCATTCCTAATATCTGCTCCCCGCTCTTGTTCACCGGATACAGTTTTCCAGTATATCCTGCGTCTATGTAATTCTGGAGTATGACGTGGCCTACCTTCCTCTGATCCCTAGATGCGCCTATAATCGCCACACTCTTTGGTTTCAGCATCGGGCCTAAGTCGAACCTCTTTTTGAAAACCACAACATCACCAAATCATTCTTATGTCTACTACGTCATATCCGCCTTTTCTTATTATTATCGGATTTAGGTCTAACTCCTTTATCCTGTTTTCCTCAAGCATCTTAGATATCTTCATTAGCAGTTCAACTACCATGTCTTCGGATTCCCCGTTGTTGGTTATAATATCCCGTGACCTGAGCTGCCCTACCATCTGCCTCGCATCATATCTTGTTATTGGGCAGATGCGCACAGCCACATCCCTGAAAGCCTCGGCATAAACGCCTCCAAGGCCAAGAAGTATGAGGTTGCCGAACTGGTCGTCCTTCCTACCTCCGAATATGGCCTCTATTCCACTCTCGGCCATCCTCTGCGCAATGATCTTGTATGGCCTCAGCTTCCTTCCCTTTCCTGCCAGCTGCCTGAACGCTTCCTCTATCTCCGCGTCTTCCTTTAAATCGACCTTCACGAGCCCAGCCTTTGACTTGTGCAGTGCCTTTTGTGACAGAAGCTTGAGAACTATCTTCCTTCCCTTCGAGAATTCCTTTGCGTCCTCAGCATCCGTCACGTACCTGCTCTCTATGCTCCTTATGCCGTACTTCCTCAGGAGATTGCTGGCTTCTACGTAATCCAGAAGGGCCATTCTATCATGTGCTTCTATATGGTTATAGTGTTTGTGTAGACGAGCGCAACAACCACAATCACTACAACGATGATCACAAGCGGGATGGCTATGCCCTTTCCCGGCTTCTTTAACTTTGCGGCAAGCTTCTCTGCATCTTCCACCTGCCCTTCCTTCTGCTCGGTCTGCTGCGCTGGCGGCACCGCACCGGCCTGTGACGTCTTTATCTGGGTATCAGACTTGACCTTAAGGAATCCGTTCTCGGTGAGGAGCAGTTCAGCGTTGCCATTCTTGAGCTCGTATATGACAAGGCCCTGCTTGTAGAGCTTGTACAGCCTCAGGGCAAGGTCTCTTGACCTTATGTTAAGGCTTGAGGAAAGCTCCATCGGCATTCTCTTGCCTCCGGAGAGCTGGTTCAGTATCACAGAATCCAGCGGATCGAAGGGCTGCGTGCTCTTCTCATCCGCCTCCTTTATCAGGTCCCTGCCCTTCTGCGTCACGCTCATTCCGTTGGGGCCGGGAAAGGTCGAGACGAACTCTATCAGGCCCTTCTGCTTGAGCGTGCCTGCTATGTTAGAGCCGTCAAAAAAACTCGCGTTTATCATCCCAGGGAATTTCTCCAGCGTCGCATCCGGAGTTATCCTTAGTATGCATGCAAGATCCATGAAATTTATGTCGTCAACGTCCATCCCATCCCTAATCCAATAGAAATATTTGACATGGGTATATTAAATATGTTGTTCTGGCAAATATTGTAGTGGTCTATTGGAAATCCAATTCCTCGGAGGGGCAGGAGAAGTAGGAAGGTCATCTATACTAATTGACGGAAAGAAGAAGATACTCCTTGACAACGGAATAAAGATAGACCACATTGCCGAGTATCCGATACGCACTCCAATGGTCGATGCGCTAATACTCAGCCACGCGCACCTTGACCACAGCGGCTTCTCACCGGCACTCTACTTCACATCCAACTCCCCGGTTGCATTCGGCACCAAACCAACGCTTGAGCTAGGGGAGATGCTCATAGAGGACTCCATGAAGATAGCAAGGAAGGAGAAGCTGGTGCAGAGGTTCTTCAAGAAGCAGCTCAGCATGTTCGAGAAGCATTATGTGCCCCTCGCATACGGAAAGCAGATCAATTTCGCAGAGTACAACATCTCCCTTCACGATGCCGGCCACATAACCGGCAGCGCCATTAGTGCCATAGAGGATCAGCATTCCGGGAGGAGGATTGTATACACCGGCGATTTCAAATCGTCGCCGCAATTGCTGCACAACGGCGCCGAGACGGTGAAGGGCGACATACTAATCACCGAATCCACATATGCGAACAAGGAGCATTCGGATCGCGAAGAGATAACCAAGAGGCTGGTAGAGGAGATAAAGGACACCATAGATAATGACGGGACCGCGCTGCTGCCTGTTTTCGCGATAGGAAGAGGGCAGGAGGTTCTTGCGCTGCTCGAAAAGAACGGCCTTACCGACAGGGCCTTCCTGGACGGCATGGTTGTAAGGGCCACAGAGACCGTGCTCCAGCACAAAAGCTTCATAAGCAACCCGAAGCTTCTGGAGAGCGGGATGAGCCACGCATGCATAGTCAGGGACAGGAGGGAGAGGGCAGACGCGCTGCAACCCGGAAACATAATACTTACCACGGCAGGCATGCTTAACGGCGGGCCAATACTCGATTATATAAAAAAAGCAGACGCAAACTCCAAGATATTCCTGACAGGATACCAGGTAGAAGGCACTAACGGCAGGAAGATACTAGAAGGCAGGCCGCTGACTATAGACAACAGAAAGTACAGGCCTAAGATGCCCGTATCCCTTTATGACATGTCTGCGCATGCAGGCAACAGCGACCTTCTAAGCTACATAAAGGAATCGGGAGCAGAGAAGATAATCTGCGTGCATGGGGAGCATGAGAACTCGCTGAGGTTCGTAGAAAAACTGAAAGAAGAAGGATTCGACGCAAGCGCGCCAAGGGTTGGGGAGAGCCTGGAAGTGGATCTCTGAAATATCAGAATTCCTCCTCAGAATTGCCAGCTTCTTCCTCCTCACTGCCAAGCGATTCGCTCGATTCCCCCTTGCCTATAACCTCGACCTTGCCGAACTTGCCTGTCGAGAGCTGCGGCGATCCGCGGAATTCCCCGACATATGCATTGGAGACCCTTACCTTATCGCCGACATTGACAGTGTCTATGTCGTTGCCCCACAAGGACATCGCTATGCTACCGCTCTGGTCCTTAAGGGTTATGTTGCAAACGTTAAGCCTCTTTCCGTACTTTGTCACTACCTCTCGTGGCTCTGCCTTCTCAGATACTACCGCCTCTACAGTGACGTTAGAAGCGCCTGCCTTTAACTCGCTTATATTCATTTTTTCACCTAAGATTCAGACTATTAAATTAAGGTATCTATAAAATAACAAATTATATATACGTTTTGGCAGTTGACTACTCAAGGGAAAATGGCGCTTTTGTGGATAATGTGATTTGATGGCTGAAACTTTGAAGACGAGGAACGAGGAAGAGAAGGTCGAGCTCAAGCCAGGAATGCACCCGTCGTATCTGAACATACTCATACAGAAGAGGGAGATAAAAGAGAAGACCGTAGGCATAAAGCACAGGATAGGCGTATACAGCGCAAAGGGCGGCGTGGGCAAGACTACGGTTGCGGTGAACCTTGCCTATGCCCTGAAGGGCATGGGCCTGAAGGTAGGCCTTCTTGACGCCGACATAGACTGCCCCAACATTCCTTTCTTCCTGGGAATGAACAATGTGGTTCCTCAGGATTATCCAATAATCCCCGTCGAAAAGGACGGGCTCAAGATAGTATCCACTGGAATGTTCCTTGAGGATAAAGAGAAGCCGATAATCTGGCGCGGGCCGATGAAGTCAAAGATGCTTAGGGAGTTCTTCGAGAACACAAGCTGGGGGGAGCTTGACTATATAATCATAGACCTCCCTCCAGGCACCTCTGACACGCCCCTGTCCCTTATGCAATTGCTCTCGCTTGACGGGATAATATTAGTAACAACGCCGCAGACCATAGCCGCAAAGAACGCCATAAGATCCGGAATGATGGCCAAGAGGATGAACGTTTCTATACTTGGAATAGTAGAGACGATGTCCGGCGCGGGGCTAAAAGGGGCGAAGGATGCGGCCGAGAAGCTTAATACTGCTGTCTTGGGTTCAATAAGATACAGCGAGAAATTCGACGCTTTGAGCGATTCTGGAAAGGTGCCTTTCATTGAGGATAAAGAGATAAGGGATGCATTCACAGACATAGCCAAGAAGATTGATTCACGCCTCAAGTAAGATTATTTTTTATATGTTTATCTCCTCTTATTATCCTTTATTCTTCTGGGGGCTACTATGCAGGATCAAGAACCGTTCGCAAAACTGATGGAGGAATCAAACATATTCTTGGACAGGTCCGCACTTTCTCCCCATTTTACCCCGGACACGCTGCTGTACAGGGACAAACAGATAAACAGCATAGTCAAGGCGCTCACCCCGTCGCTCAAGGGCGACAAGGGAAGGAACCTGTTCCTGTACGGCGCTCCAGGCACAGGAAAGACATCGTGCATAAAGTACGTCATTGACAAGGTTAAGGTACTGCCCCTTGTCAAATCGAAGATATCCTACATGGGCTGCAAGATATACAACTCAAGGTACAAGGTATTGAACAAGATAATGAGCGACCACATGCCGACATACGCGAAGAGGGGATATGGCATAACAGACATCTACGAGAAGCTGATATCTTGGATAGATCAGGACTCCAAGATACTGATAGTCGTGCTTGACGAGATCGACATGGTCAAGGACCTGGACGATCTAATATATACGCTGACTAGGTCGAACAGCGACGTCAAGTCAGGCGGCATAACCACCGTTGGGATATCAAACAACGTATCGTTCAAGGAGGTGCTGGATCCGAGAAGTCTCTCAACGCTCTATGAGACTGAGCTTGCATTTCCACCCTACAACTCTACTGAGCTCTCAGACATAATACGGCAGAGGGCCAAGAAGGCGCTGAAGGAAGGCGCCATAGACATAGCAGCGATAAATTATGCGGCTGCAATAGCCGCAAAGGAGAACGGCGACGCGCGCCTTGCGTTAAAGATGCTTACAAAAGCCGGAGAGAATGCCGAGGATGGGGGAAAGTCAAAAATAGAGATATCCGACATAAAGGAAGCGGCGAAGAGCATCGAGAGCGATATAGCATACGACCTGGTCGCCATGCTGCCTGAGCACCAGAAACTCCTGCTTTATGCCATCTCCCTGCTGTCCATACAAGGCGGCAAGTACAAGAAGCTGTCCGAGGAGGTGAACGGCACTTTCCTGCTTAGCGGCGAGGTGTACGAGAAATACGCAAGCATAGCATCTTCTCTGAAGAAGGAATCAAAGAGCTCCAGGTGGTACAGGAAGTACGTGTCTGACCTTGAGATGCAGGGATTGATCGAGATGATGAACTCCGGAAAGGGCATACGCGGGCAGACAAAGCTGATCCGGCTTAGGTATCCGGCGGAGAAGATAAAAGCAACTATAGAACAGAGCCTCTTCAACGATTCGGAGCAGCCTTCCGACCAGGGCCAAGGATAGATTCGATGGAGTCCTTTGACATAATAAGAACAAAGCCCAGCGACAAGAAGGCGCTTGCCAGGCTCCTTGGTTTCAAGAAGATCCTTGTCGAAGGAGAGGATATGGAAATAACGGAAAGGCACGAAGACGTTCAAGGTGCCAGGGGCGCCATAAGAATAGCAAAAGGCAGCCAGTCCGCGCTTCCATCCCTGATCAAAGAGGGGAGCATAGCTGGCGCAATCCTAGACGGCCTGGAGATCGACAAGAAGCTTATGCTGGCAATGAAGGATGACAACAAGATACTCATACTCAACGCATCCTCTCTCACGACATCCGCAAAGCCCCAGAGAATACACGCCTTCTTCAAGATGCGCAACATAGTCTCTTACGCCATGAGGATAAAATGCAAGGTTGCGCTCGCATCGCTGGCGGAGAGCGAGGAAGAACTGGTATCATCGATGCAGCTGCTCGAGATCGCCAACATGCTCTGCAGGAACGAGGCATACGCGAGGAAGATGATCTCCGCGCTTGGTGAAATCATATGATAACAAGGAGGAAGAGCAGATACGTGTTGATAAGGTCGTCTGAGCCGCTGGACATGAACTCCAAGGCAGATTTCGGGTCTTTCAGGAACTGTATGAAAGATTTCATGGGCGAGAGGGCATACGTATCCGCATCGATGCAGATGGCAAGGCAGACTGCGGCAAACACATTCATAATAAGGGTGAACAGGGGAACGGAGAGGGACGCGATGCTTGCCACGGCATTCATCAAAGAGCTTAACGGCAGGAAGCTGGGGCTGCTTACCCTGAGAATGTCCGGTTCGATCAACGCCCTGATGACATTCCAAAACCAGCGTGATGCAAACGGGGCATTGACGAAGCCATGAGTAAAATATATATACAAAGAAACCGTATAAAATTGATCATATGGCAAGGACGCACAACAAGGTAGGAACGTCTGGCGCACACTTAGACGACTGGACCGTGAGAAACAAGATCATAGGCAATGAGAAGCCTTCAAAAAAATACATACTAAGGTTTATGGCAAAATGCAGCCCAGACAAGCTAGAGACCCTGCTCTGGAGCAGGGAACTGCCAAAAGAGGCATTCGACGAAGCGCTAAAACACAAGGACTGGAGGGTGCGCGCAGCGGCTGCAAGGAGCACGGGAGCCACAGAAGAGCAGAAGCTAAGGGCGCTTGATGATCCCGATCCTAAGGTCAGGAAGGCGGCTTTGGAGAACGGCAGTATGTGCGAGGACGTGCTGAAGAAGGCAATGCGCGATCCTAATTTCGATGTTAAGATGGCTGCATCAGAAATTACCATAGACGCAGACGAATATTTCGAACTTCTCTCCAACAGCGAAATCTGTACAGGCAGAAGAAAAAAGGACTTCTAGACTGACCATTTATAAAGTTTCCGCCAGCACGGGGCAATCCTTTTATACGGACAAAAGCATAGTTACAATGTGATGAAATGAACGTGCAGAAGCAAACCGCGCAATTCAGGGAGGTAAAAAGCACAGGGACATTCGTACGCGAATTCCATGCAAGCAAGGCCACTGGGGTATTCATATACCAGAATGAAAAAATTAGATTCCTAGCAAACCGCGCCGAATCCATGTCGCTTCTGAAGCAGAACGGACTCAGGGCATTGACCCACCAGGAGGCGCTCATACTCATTGACCAGAATCCAGAACTTGATAGGCAACTGTATACAGAGCGTTTCTGGCTTGCTGACGAAGGCTCTGAATTGTCAGGATACTACACATTCAACGAGAAGGGAAAACTCACAGAAGGAAAAGGAGACCCAAAGATTACCGTTTATGTTCTTAAAGGTTCACAGCCGATGATGATGCAAGTGATGGGGGGTGCTAATGAACATTACTTCATCGATACCCATAACGACCCGTCGTGGGATGCGTCGGTGGTGGTTGGGGTTAAAGACGACTTCGCCATCGCGCCTAAAACCGAGGAGAAAGCTAACATAATCGGAATCACGGCTGAGCAGCTATTTGAACTTCGAAGAGATTCAATCCAAGAATTGTCGGAAGCCCAAAATATCCTTGGTTCTAATAGCCTTCAAAAGACGATAAGACTGATCGAAGCGTTGAGAGCAAGGGAATGAAACGCATCGTCCTTTCTGCCTAGGTTGCGGATTGCTGGCCATTGCCACCAAGACGATGGACATTCGACTCTAAAGAGAATTCGCCAAGGATGGGATTTGAACCCATAATCCCCGAAGGGACCGGTTTGCTTGTCGCATCATCTATAAATCAGCTCTTGAAATAAACTCAAGACCGGCGCAATACCAGATTATGCAACCTTGGCAGTTACAAGTAGTAAGAAGCCGCAATAAAATAAAAACATTACTTCGCCGTGGCATTCGCGGACGCATACGAGAGATTGTCTCCACTCACGCCTATATCGTATGTCTGGTTCTGTATCAACACCACGGCCACCTGACCCATGCCTCTTCCTATACGTATGCCTTCTGTGCCAACGAAGTCAAACATTGCAGATTCTCCCGGGGTGAGCGCATATCCGCTGTTCTCCAGATCCGAGGCCTCGGTAAACGGGAGGGAAAGCATGCCGGTATTCGATACGAAGAAATTCAGCGATCCGTGGAAATCGTGCTGGAATGCCTCGCTTTCGCCGACAATCTGCCTAAATTCCGCGCCAGAGTCGTTTGACATGTGCGTATCCTCGGCTATAGTTGCATTTAGCCTGCCGTTAAGTATGCTTTCGAGCATGCGCATGCGCTGGCCTGGGCTTAGGCCGCTCTGCCCGATAACCGCAGCTGCCTTGCCTGAAGATGACGCTATCGATCCCAGACTGATGTTGAAAAGCGTAAGGTTAAACCTGCCTCCCATATGTTCGGCTATCTGCCCTCCTAGGGAACCTCCTGCTCCCAGACCCGTGCCCAACTCATTGCCCACAGCAACGCCTATTTGCGTGACATTGCTAGCTATGGCGTTCGAATTTATGCTGTTTATGAGGTAATTTTCCCCCTCAGTTATTCCTCCAAGCTCGCTTCCGAGTACGCCTGGCGGAACCGCCACTGAATCTATTCCTCTGCCTGCATTCGGAAGCCTGCGCAATCCTGCAATCTCCCTCATATTCCCAATAACCATCACGTGCCTTAATGTAACTGATCTGTTGCCAGTGTCGGTGACGGTCAAGGATATGCTGGTTACGTTGCCATTAACAGAGAGCTGCGCATTTGATATAGAGATATTCGCGATTCCCTCTTGCAATCTATCCCTGATATGCGCAACCATTGACATTCTGCCCCCAATCATAGTTGAGATGCCGGCATCTGAAAGATTGCCTATTGCCACGGCCCTTGCAGACGGAATCATTAGAAAAGCCGTCTGGTTTGGCCCATAAACTTGTATGACAGTTGGCATCAAATCTATAAGTACGCCACTGCTATTCCGTGCAACCTCGTCTAGTTTTATCATGATACTATTGCCGGGAACGCCGACGTTATATGTAGAATTGCCCATAGTTATCCTTGCCGAAGTTATATTGAATCTTACCAGGTCGAAACCTGTGCTGGTATTTATGGCGGATGCAGCTATAGTATCAGTAACGTTGGTCAGGTTCATCAGGTTCACGCTTCCGCTGGCATTGAGATTAACAAACCCCCCGTTCCCCGAACTTCCTGCCCGGTGAACCTGCACTCCAGAGTAGTAGATTACCAGCGCCGTAGTGCCTGGAGGGACCTGTGGCGGATCCGTCAATGCAACTGCAAAGTTTGGGGCGGCAGGCCCTGCTGGCTGCTGCACGGCATCTCCCCCCGAATTCAAGATAGCATACGACGCTACGAGTATAATCACAAGCGCTGCTAATGCACCTGCAATTATCCTAGTATTGGTTTTATCTGCCATACCTCGTTTAACCAGGACAACCCCTATAAATGCTCTGTCCCAAGGGTCCTAAGGGCCTGCAAAGGCCAATTGCACAGCTTTTTATTATTTTATCACTAAATCCCAGTATGCCAGGAACAATGGGGAAGTCCTCGTCGTATTTGATATACGTAATATTGATTGTAGCAGTCATAGCTTATGGGGTGGCAGGAAGCATGATCATAAGCAAATTCAACGGGTTCAACATAAACATTGGCAATCCTGTTACCGCACTTTACTTTACAATAAGCACAATATCCACCGTAGGATACGGCGACATAGTGCCTGTTACCGAAGTAGCAAGGATATTCGACATAATTCTTATACTCTCTGGCATTGCAGTATTCATAAGCGCACTGACGTTCCTGTCCGGGGAGTTCGTCAACGAGAGGGTAATAAATATGTCAGGAAGAATCTCATCGCTGGAGAAGAGGAGGCTAAAAGACCACATAATACTCGTAGGCACTAACTCGATGAACATGTATCTTGCAGACATGTTCAGGTTGAAGAACCAGCGTTTCATCATAATAACAGCTGACAAGATAATGTATGACAGGTTGACAGACAACGGCTACAAGGTGTATGTTGCTGACGCGACAAGCGAGATGGACATGGCTGGATTCTCACTGGACAAGGCAAGGAGCATAGTCATAGACATGAGGGACAACTCCATGGCGGTATATGCCGCACTTGTCGCAAAGAAACTGTCAAAAGGCGCAAGGATAATAGTCGTGGCCCAGACCAGCGAGGTGGAGAAGCACCTGAGGGACATAGGCGTAGCGGAGTTCGAGGATATAATAAATCCCACCAGCATAGTGGCTGACAGCATAAGCAAGAAGCTATTTAAGATCTGAGATCATACCCCCTCCATTCTGAATCAACCGATGTATTGGTCGAAGACGGCTTTGTACGTGTCTATGGTACCTATGTCGAACCATCTTCCCTCGTACACCACACCCTGCACTTCCTTCCTCTCAGCCAGCCATTTTATGAAGTAGCCTGGCGAATCCCTGTGGTTCTTGTCGTCGAGATAAGACTTTATGCTTCCCAGGTCTTTCCTGGGCAGCGCGTATATGCCTGTGCTTATAAGCGTTGATTCCGGATTTTCAGGTTTCTCCGCGAACTCGGTTATCCTGCCGTTCTCCACCCTGACAACGCCGAAGCGCCTTGCTTCATCCTTCGACTTTATGTCGTATAATCCTATCGTCGGTTTTCCAGATTCCCTGAAACTGCCATGGAGCTTTTTCATGTCGAAATCGTAGAGGTTGTCGCCGGCTATTATCATTAGGTCATCATCTATGCCTGCATTCTCGATAACGTACTCTATTCCCCCTACGGCGCCGAGCTTCTCGCCGTCGTTTGTCGTAGGCTCCACAACGAGCCTAAGCTCCATACTGTTCTTGTACCCGGATCTTTCTACCCACAAGGCGAACTGATCGGCGAACTTCTTGTTTGCGGATATTGTTATTCTCTTTAGTCCGAGGCCGTTTATGCTTTCCATTATGTAGTCTAGTATCGGCCTCCCGTTTACGGGCAGCAGCGGCTTTGGCACGAAATACGTTATCGGCTCAAGCCTTGTCGCAAATCCGCCGCAGAGTATTATCGCCTCCATAATCTCATTATTATTAATTTTTGATTTTATATATAAATAAGAAGATTAAAGATAATTCCTGTTTGCATGAGAAGAGAATTGCTGGAGAAGAGGATCGCCCTCGAGAGGATAACGAAGCTGATTGAGCTGGCACTTGAAAGGTCAAAAGACAATACCGGAGCTTCCGAACTGCTGGGCAAAAGGTACGTTGCCCTTGCGAAGAAAATGAGCAGTCACTATAAAGTGAGCATACCAGAGCGTTTGGACGACCTGCTGTGCAAGAAGTGCGGCAACGCAATGGTTCCTGGGATAAACTGCACGGTGAGGGTATCTAGATCCGTGATGATTTATAGATGCAGATGCGGCAGGGAAAACAGGATGTTTCCAAAACGTGCTATTTCAGACCCAGCTTCTCGAGAAGCCTGATTGCCGCTTCCATGCTGTCGGAAGAGCCCCTAGCGGTTATTATTCCGTTGCTGCTCTCCACGCTGTTCCTTGTTATGACTCCGCTGTAAAGCCTTATCATGTTCTCCACCTCTTTGTCAGCAGGCATGGCCATCTTGGCATCGCGTATTATGTTCGTCCGGGCTATTATCTTTACGGCGTTCCCTATTCCCAAGACCGGTTTCTTTTGGGAGAAGAAATCCCGTACGATGTCGAGCAGTGGCCTGTACTCGAACAGCCTGTGCTTGTCTACTCCTGGCCCATCTACGAGTATTATTGCGTCATAGTCCGCTGAACGTATACTCGACGCATTTATGTCCGGTTTGCAAACCGCTCCGTGATATCCCACGCATTCTGATGAGGAATAGCTGGATATGTCATAATCCACTCCCCATTTCTTGAGCATGGAACGTATCGAAGCAAGGGTCTCGTCCTTGAATTCTTGTTTCGCTATAAATACTACGGCTTTCATGCAAATCTCCGCCTAATTATTCCTGCCCTTACCTCTCTTCGAGAGGCCAATGTACAACATTGCTAGTAAAATTATTATTAAGATGACCCCAAATATGTTATATATTGATATAAACCTGAGCGTAACTCCAGAACCCTTCTCGGCAAGCACGTTTGCCGAAGAGAGGAGATACGATGCCGTTCCGTTTACATATCCGTACGGGATGTCGCGCAGCGACAGATTTCCGGAATTCCCGGTATAAAATCCATTAGCAGTCCCATTCAGAAATCTCAAGTCGACAAACGCATTTACCGGCAATCCAAAATAATCCGAGGTCTTGACGTAAATGTCATAGACTGGAAGTTCTATCGGCACAACAGAAGGCGAGGTTATCCTGAAGCTGAAGTTCACTGGCATTATGGCTCCTTTGTATGTAGCATTGCTTATGGTCGCGGTGCTGTTTTCGTCAAGAAATATTCTGGACGCTATGAAAGTATGATCTACTGAAAAACCACTGACGTTTATCCTGTCACCATAGTGGTCTTCCCCAACCAACTCCATCATGTCCTGCTTTTTGAAGACTGTTTTGATTCGGGACGGCCCATTGATTAGAATTCTTATTGATCTGCTCGTATTGCCGTTGCTCCATCCCTTGAAAGCGTATCTCTCTGACACGCTGACATTGTACAACGTACCTGCCACCGAAAGGTTCGCATAGGTTCCATTCGCATACCATCCGCTCCCAGAAGCGTTATAATAGTCGGAAGTAGCATTGACATAATACTCCCTTTGCCACAGAGCCCTCAAAATCTCAGGTTGCGAAATAATCACGCTCCCGCTGGAGTTCTTGTTCCCGTTGCTCCATCCTGTAAATATCTCTCTGGCAGTGCTGTTCAGATAAACAACAGACTCGTTTACCGAGTATGCCCCCCCGGCGCCGCTGTCATACCATCCGCTCCCGCTAACGCTTCCATATTGTGATAACAGCGATAGAAGATACTGTGTCTGCCATTCTACGGTCTCTGTTATGTTGGATTGCAATATGATGCTCTTTGGATTCTGCGTTCCTGTATAAGAACCCAAACCCTCCCCCATCCATCCCGCAAAAAGCTCTCTTGCGGAGCTTGTTATGTTTACAATCCTCTGCGCAGAAAGATTTATCTGCGAATTCCCTATGTACTGCTGCTGGCTACTAAGGTTTCCGAATGGAGATTTTATGTTTAATTCAAAAGCCGATTTCCATAACAAGACGCCGTTCATCGGCTGTGCCAGACCTGATCCAACCCTGAAGTAATTAGCCAAGTTGCCAACCTCTCCGACACCGTAACTGTTCTTCAGGGTCTGGAGACTGCCAACCCCGTATCCTATATATGCCGAGGCTTCAGGGACCGATAGGTATTGTCCATCCTGGAATACCGAGAAGTTCTTGAATGCGACGTCACTAAGTTGCTGCGAGTTTGTGCTTGCATTGGCCAATTCGCCGAAAGCAACAGGCGCATTGGGCCCAGAATTCGGATTCCCTATGCTTGTCGAGCCTATGTTATTCCCGTCAAAATTGAAGTAATACCTGCCATTCGAGTAATAAAAATAATATCTATGGAATGTACCGTTTCTGCCGGCGGATCCGTCTGGTCCTATGGCTCCCATGAAACTGTCGTTGTTTCCAGGAGGAAAATATTCGTAGAACCACTCCGGACTGCCAGCATGGAGGAGTTCATAGTTCCTGCAGGAAGTGGCATCGCATAAAGCAGGATAGTTGGCTGTCTGGTTCTCTATAAGGTAGCCAATCTGAAGAAACGAACCATCAGGCATGTCTTCGCCTACCCAGTAAGCCAGCGATCCAATACCTATGTGCTGATCTATTGTCTGCAGTGTTACTCCGGCTCCGGTGTTCTGGTCTGCCGAAATGCCTGCCCTTGCGCCGAACTGGAACCAGTATTCCGCATGCGCCATGAAAACGGCGCCAGTAAGCATTATGAAAAACGCAAGTCTGACGCTAGATCCGTTCATGCTACATTCCGGTATCGTGCGGCATCCTCCATCCGTGCCTCTGCCAGTTCCACGCATTTTATATCATTATTCGTATTTATACACTTTTCTGCGGTTCGCTCCCATCTGGCTCCCGAAAGGAACTCTCTGAATGCGGTGCGGGAGTTCCAGCTTAACTTGTCAAATGTTTTGTTTGAATAAACGAATGTTCCGGATAATGCTCGGATGTATGAATGCCGTAATAAAATCATATTCCTGGATGCTGCTCCTTCCGTTGCCTTCATCGCAGCCTCATCTGAGCGAGGCGATTATCCCGTCGATTATGCCGTGCGCGCCAATTCCTCCCGTCGCACGCACCGATATCCTGTGGCTCAGTATGGGCTTTGCCAGGAACTTTATGTCGTCCCTTGCGACCTCCTTCCTTCCAGAGAGGTATGCGCGGGCCTTTGAGCAGTTCATGAATGCCAGGTCTGCCCTGGGGCTTGCCCCCATGACGACATGTATCTCTTTCCTCGTTGCGTCGACAATCTGCGTTATGTACTCTGCCACGTCGTCTGGCAGGGTTACGGCCTTTGCATCCTGCTGCATGCCCATCACGTCGTTGGCATCTATCACTTTCTTTATGGAATACGTCTCTTCCTTCTCCTTGAGCCGCATCATCTCCTGCTCCTCCTTCATGTTCGGGTAATCTACGTCGATCTTCATTATGAACCTGTCTGCAAGCACCTTGGGCAGCGGCTCGGTTCCCTCTATCTTCAGGGGGTTCTGCGTAGCGAATGTTATGAACGGCTTCGGGAGTTGGAAGTCCCTGCCCCCTACTGTCACCTGCCTTTCCTCAAGCGTCTCCAGGAGCGCGGACATCGTCTTTGGCTGCGTCCTGTTCAGTTCGTCGACAAGCAGCATGTTAGTGAATATCGGGCCTCTCCTGAACTGCACGTTGCCGATCTCGTCCCTGTAGGTGTATCCGGTTATGTCGGAAGGTACCAGATCCGGAGTGCCCTGCACCCTCTTGAAGTCAGCGCTCACCGCGGAGGCAAGCGCCTTTGTCATAGTAGTCTTCGCCACTCCCGGCACGCCTTCGAGAAGCGCGTGCCCGTTTGCCACGATGGCTATTATCATGAGCTCTATCGTCTCGTCCTTTCCGGCTATATGCTTCTTTACCTCGTCCCTAATCTCTTGGAACACAGTGGCCCCGTCCATGCTTGCACCATCGCCGTGTCGGCAATCTGATTTGCGTGCGAAAAGTATTTATAATTGATAAAACAAGAGGAATAACGGATTTCAATAGGCTTAGTAGATTCAGCCGATGATTGCATGATAGGCAAAAACACAGGGGAAACAAGGCCAGTATCAGTGCCGGTCGCGTTCGACATACTTGAGAAAAGGAAGAAGGAGAGCGAGCTTGGATACGAGCAGCAGCTCGCGTTCGAGCATGGAGAGAAGGCCGCGCTGCTCAGCAGGGAGAAGGCAGAGAAGCTAGAGAAGGAACTTGTCGAATTGGGGGTGAAGGTAAAGACTGCGATAAAGATAGTGGACGTAATGCCGCTAAACGAGACGCAGCTAAGGCAGGTCCTTGTGATAGAGAAGAGACAGGTGGAGGACGAGGACGTGAAGAAGCTCCTAGAGGCAGTAAGCAAATACAGGGAAAAGTAATCCCATGGAAGCGCGGTGCGGCATATGTATGAGAGAGAACAGCCCAGAAAGGAGAGCCTTGAAGATTATGCAATAGTGCTAGACTATCTGCCTACAGGCAAATCCTTCTCAGTCAAGTCCGAGCCGATAACGCAGCTCCTTGGGGAGGAGAGGTTTACGCTTCTTGAGGCTATCCTCAAGCCCGGAACAGGAGTGAAGAACGAGGAAAGGGTGTACATAGGCAAGGGCGAACGCGACAAGATACAGCTCATAAAATTGCGCATAACGTACAACGAGCTCACAGAAGGCGCGCGCAATGAGCTTCCGCACGCGATATCGCAGATAATAAAGGGCAACGAGAAGAGATTCATAGACTTCTTCAACGGCGCAGGGCCCATAAACATACGTGAGCACTCGCTTGAGTTGCTTCCTGGAATAGGCAAGCGATACCTCAACGCGATACTCAAGGCCAGGGAGGAGAAGCCCTTCGAGAGCTTCCAGGACATGTCAGGAAGGGTGCAGCTGCTTCAGGATCCGGTAAGGCTGCTTGTGGAGAGGGTTATCATGGAGCTCAAGGGAGAGAGCAGGTTCTACATACTCACAAGGCCGTACAGCAGGAGATACGAATAGATTTCCGGTTTAGCTGGCTTATGCTTGGGGCACAACTGGCAATAACACGAATGGATAGGGCTGGCCATCCCTGCCGTTTCTAGGAATGTCTCTCAATATGCCTCTGCTGCGCTATTATCTTTCTGGTTAGCGACTTAGAGGTCTTTATCTCGACTACGTATGCAGAGCCCCTTTTTTCTATTACTCTGCCAACCTTTCCCCTGTACCTCGGATGCGGTATGTCGGCGGTGTTGCCTTTTGGCACTATGACTACATTGTCTCCTATACTGAACTTCTTTATCCGATTTGCTATAGTTAGGGATGATGCTTTGTGGTGCTTTGAGAGCCTTCTCGTCCTCCTTGCGAATATTCCTTTTGACATGCCGGCCACTTCTTTTCCTTCTTCTTATTGCAGGCTACATTTTATAATACTTCCTGAAGGCGCCTGGATTTTATGCTCCCCGCCTGTTAGTTGTTAGATGTTTTTACGACTCTGATCTCCCTGTTTAAAAACAATTCAACGGCGTTTTCGTAAACCATCTTTCCGTTCTCGTCCTTTTTGACTGAGTTGTTGCACGATAATACGGCCCGTTTTACAACCGGGGCGACAGGCGATGTTACAGTTACGAAATTGTATATCAGCGTAACCACCGCGTTGCACTCCTCTGTCAGAAATCTCGCTATGTCTATCTTATTGCTTGCGAACGCCAGCATTGCAGCGGTCTTCCCATCCGCATCCTTTGCATCTATGTTGCCCCCCAGGGCCTTGATGTCCCTTGCCAGCTTCTTCACGTCCTCGATCCTGCCGTTTCTTGCGGCTTCCCTGAGCCCAGATTCCTTTGCTGCCTTCACTGTTTCTATAAGCGGATCTTTTCCAGAGAAACTCTCCATAAAATCATGTAGCGTGCTCCGAATAGCTATATATATCTTTAGTGTAATATTCTATCGGTAACGATGGCGAAGGCGAAGAGAGGGAAAGGAAGGGTGCTTAGGCCTGACTTCAGGGTCGAGAACATAGTGGCAAGCGCAGACCTTGGGGTAGACCTTGACCTCTACAGCATAGCAAAGGCCTCTCCGGATATAGACTACGAGCCCGAGCAGTTCCCGGGAGCGATATGCAAGATCCATGAGCCGAAGACCGCGCTTCTCCTATTCAAGAACGGGAAGATAATCTGCACAGGCGCGAAGACCGAGGCCGACATAAGAAGGGCCATAGACAAGGCAATAAAGATAATAAGGAACTATACGCTTGCAAGCTAGTTTTAAGGCGAATCTTAGATATTATCTTAGATGACTCTTTATCCCCCTTTGCACTTTTTGATCTTTGAAACCTTGACATGCTTGGATCGTTGAAATAGCAATTCCCTGAAATTGGACAATGAAACCTTCCTCTCACGACGAAAGACGTTGTCCTGCCTATGGGAGATATTCCGGGAGTGGCCTTTTCCAGGAAGAAAAACTTTTATCTCCCGTGCTTCTTTATCCTCTTCGTGGCAAAATAGTACAGTGCATACATGGCTATGGCGAACGCTGCCACCTCGATGAAGATTACAGTCAGATTTGAGGTCGAGAGCGCATAATATCCGAACATTACAAGTATAGTGTTCCATATCAGCATGCCTGCTATCGAATAGAGTATGAACTTCTTCTGGTCCATGAATGCGAATCCAGCCACAAGGCTCACAAGGCCGCGCACCTCGGGTATGAACCTTGCTATGAAGACCGCGAACGCGCCATTGGACGAGAACCATCTGTCGAACGAATCAAGAGATCCCTTCTTTATCCTGAATGTTGAGAGGTGCCTGTAAATTATGTCCTTTCCAACAAAGTACGCCAAGAAGTAGTTTATCTCCATCCCCACGAAGCTCGCTATCGTAACAACGATTATCGAAAGCACCATTGCCAAGAAAGGGTTTGGATTGAGGAGCCCCTGCGCGGAGAGATAGCCTGCTAGGGGCAGCACGATCTCGCTTGGTATGGGCAGCGACGCACTCTCCATAGCCATGAGGAGGAACAGGGCCAGATACCCGTAGCCCTTTACGAAAGAGGCAAGCGAAGAGTAAGATATCATGCTTAATATGCCTGATGCAGATAGCAATAAAATAGAGCTCATGGTATTATATGACTAATACATTTTAAAAAAGATTTGAGAGTATGCGAGTAATAAGATTCAACGATGTTGAGAACAGACTGAAGCTGCAGGTCGATTCGTTCGACGACCTTTATCTGGTGGAGAGGATACTTTCAGGAGGGGACATGGCGGAGTCCAGAAGCTTTAGGAGGTTCAGGGGGAACGAGGAGGATGTTGGGGAGCAGAAGGAAGTTGTGGTGAAGATAGATGTTGAGAAGATTGAGCTTGACAGGGGAGCACAGAAACTGCGCATAAACGGCAGAATAGTAAGCGGAAGGCCTGAGGAATACATAAAGATAGGCGGCTACCACACGCTGAACATAGGCAGCAGGGACGTCATAGAGATAGAGAAGAAAGAATGGAAGAGCTACATACTAAGAAGGATAAAACAGGCGGTTGACGATACTAAGAGGCCTAGGCTGGCCATAGTCGCCATGGACGAGGAGAAGGCGACGTTCGCATACGTCAAGGGATACGGCATAGACGTGATAACCGAGATCTACAGCCATCTTAGCAAGAGGATGAAGGAGAAGGACTTCCTCAAAACCAGGGAGGATTACTTCAATGAGATAATCAACGGCATTGGAAATCTTGACGTTGAGATAGTCGTGCTGGCAGGGCCCGGATTCACAAAGGATGACATAAAGAGATACATGAATGAGAAGGAGATAAGCGCTGGCAAGAAGCTGCTATATGTACAGGCGGGGGACGCTGAGAGGAGCGGAATAAGGGAGGCGGCGCAGAGCGAGGAGGTTGCAAAGGCAGTTGAGCAACAGCAGGTAAAGAAGGAATTCGATCTTCTGAACGCGTTCATGGCCGGACTTAGGACAAACGCCTCGTTTTACGGAAACAACGAAGTTACAAAATCGTTGGAATCATATGTTGCCGGAGTTGTGCTTGTTAATGACAGCGTATTGAACATCAAAGATTTTCAGCGCGTGCTTGACGTGGCTGACAGCCAGAAGGTAAGGATAGAGATATTCAATTCCGAGGATGAAGCAGGAAAACAGCTTAGGGGCTTCAGGGATATAGCAAGCATAAGCAGGAAGATTCTGGAAGGGGACAGGGATCTGCGCGTGTAAGCCCCAACAATGGATATCCTGGCAGATGGTCTCGCAGTTGGAATATACGCCAAAACCAAACGGCATGATGTCAGGAAAGTAAGTGCGAACGGCGCAATGGGGCAACGATGCCAAGCGCAGCTGCCGTGATGTCGTATCCTTCAAAGATGTTGGCGATTCTGTTTATGGTACTGCTTGCCTCAACTATTATTTTCGAACCATCCACTTTTCCAAAAAAGGTAGAGAACCTGTCTTTTGTCGTTGTCACATACCCCTCTGTACACACCTCCCCGTTGTTTTCCACAACGATATAACTACTTTTCTTTCCCACATCTATTGCTGTCTTCTTGCGTATCTTATAAAATATGGAATGTGAGGGGGATTTGGTGATACAATCGAATGACGATGGCGATTCTATGTAAATGTCAAGTCCCTACTATCTTATATGCGCAGATGTATTATTAAACTCTTTTGTGATAATATTAAGAAACGTCTCAGATTCTTGCCGGTATTTTATCTGTGGTCCGCATGGGAATGCTTGGGGACATGAAAGTCGCTGATCCTGAGATATACAAGGCTATACGGAAGGAGCTCAAGAGGCAGAGGGAGTACCTGGAGATGATACCTTCCGAGAACTTCGCAAGCATGAACGTGCTCAGGGCCTCTGGCACAATGCTGAACAACAAATACTCTGAGGGGTATCCGGGGAAGAGGTATTACGGGGGGAACGAGTTTGTAGACGTGATAGAAAGACTTGCAATCGAAAGGGCGAGGAAGCTGTTTGGCGTACCGCACGCAAACGTTCAGCCTTATTCCGGTTCTCCTGCCAACTTCGCGGTTTATTCTGCCTTGTGCAGTCCTGGAGACGCGATAATGGGGCTGAATCTTACCGACGGAGGGCATCTTACCCATGGGTGGAAGGCAAGCATAACCGGCAGGTTCTTCAGAAGCGTGCCATATCATGTAAAAGAGGACGGTTACATAGATATCCAGGAGGCTAGAAGGCTTGCCATTGAGAACAGGCCGAGATTGATATGGATAGGATCTACTGCATACACGCGGGAACTGCCGTTTGAGGAATTTGCAACGATAGCGGATGAATGCGGGGCTTACCTTGTTGCGGACATATCGCATGTTGCAGGGCTTGTGGCGGCAGGGGTGCACAAGAGCCCAGCTCAACACGCGCATATAATAACTACGACAACGCACAAGACCCTTCGCGGGCCAAGGGGCGCAATGATAATGGTTACGGAAAAGGGCCAGCGCAAGGATCCCGAGCTTCCAGACAGGATTGACAAGGCGGTCTTCCCAGGCTTGCAAGGAGGGCCGCACGATCATACCACAGCTGCGATAGCCGTAGCGCTGCTTGAAGCATCGACGCCAGAATTTGCTGACTATGCAAGGCAGGTAGTGAAGAACGCAAAGATGCTAGGAGAGGAGCTTATGCGGAAAGGCGTAAAGCTTGTCACCAACGGCACTGACAACCACATGCTGCTTATAAATCTTACGCCGTTCGGAAAGAGCAGAGGGGTCTTGGCGCAGGAGGCATTGGAAGCGGCAGGGATAGTGGCGAACAAGAACACAATACCAAAGGAGCCTGGAAGCCCGTTCTATCCCAGCGGGATAAGGATAGGAACCCCCGCAATAACCACGCGCGGAATGAGAGAAGGCGAGATGAGGGAGATAGCCGGGATTATGGCTGAGGTCCTGAATCAGGCAAAGGACTACGAACTACCGGAAGACGCCGCGAAGAGAGAGGCTTACATGAGGAGATACAGGAAGGAGATCAAGGCAAACAAAGCGATAAAAGATGCGAGAATAAAGACGCTGGAGCTATGCTCAAGATTTCCTCTATATCCGGAGATGAGGCTTTGAAGATAATGCATATGTCCGGGCTCTAGCTCTGCTTTGAAATCGCGTTCTTCTTCACAGCTATCCTTATCTCGGAGTCAAGCCTGCCCAGTGTCTTGTCGCTCATGTTCAGGTATCTCATGTGCTCTATTACCGTTGGGTGCACTTTCTTTGCCGCAATGGCCATCTGCTGAACTAACTTCCTGTAATCAGGATGGCCCTGCTGGGACGATCTCAGCTCGCACAGGTGATAGAGCTGCCTCGCGTTCAGCCTGTAGTACCAGCTGATGTCGAAGCCGAACGTGACCGCGTACTGCGCCTGGTGCGGCAAGATGGAATGCAGTTTTTGATAAAGCGACTTTACGTCTGACATCTTCTGCCTGTAATCGTCTTCTATCCCTATCTCCCCGAATGCCGGTCTCGTCTCGTAGCCGTGGACTATGCTGAAGTTCTGGCGTTCCTGCGTGCCTATCCTGTGCCTCTGTATGTCCCTGTATATTCCTATCCTGCCGTTAAGGTCGAATAGGTATTCAACATTCTCAAATGCCCTGCCCGGCTTATGCCTCCTATTCGCCCGCGGCCCCACATATGCGGCAATAAGTCCCTTCCTGCCGGCTTCGCCCATACTCTTCGCCCTTTCCATTGCCTCTTTCATGCCAAGGCCGTCGGAGAATGTGTAGAGTATCGGACCGGATATCGCTATCTGCGCCTTATGGTCCGCATTGTCCGAGCCTTCTCCGGTATAGTCGACAAGCGCGACGCTGTCTGTGACGGGCTTTGGATCGACTTTCAGCGCATTGACAAAAGAACCAGCATTCTCCCTTCTCTCCTTCATGAAATTCTGCATGGCTAATCCGTGTTCCTCGTCAACCCTCTTGAGTAGAGAGGGCGCAATATTCCTCATCTCAGAGAGTATCCTCTTCCCAAGCGTCCTTGCCTCGCCCAGCCCTGAGGACATGAGCTTATGGACGAGATTCTCGTATGACCTTGCATCCATGCTCACCCCGACATGTGTAAGCGTAGACATCGGAAGGTAGTCCCTCAGGAAGTCAAGCGCATTTGCCCTTATGGCGTTCTCATACGCCTTCCTCAGATCTTCCTCTGTGGCGCCATAGGCTTCAAAATCACCATTCCTCATCTCTGTTATCTTCTTTGAGCTCTCCCCGAACCTGAAGCTGATGCCGTTTATCGGGTTCGTATTCCTTATGTAGCCTATCATCCTATCCATGTTGGCAGAGTACGAGCTAAACAGCCCGTGCATAAGATCCAGATAATCCCCCGAATATCTCGAATCCATTATGTCAGGATCTTTGTAGAACATGTATTCTCCGTTTGGGAGCTTCTTGTCGAATGGGACATACCTGGTCGATTTCTCTATGTAAGAGCCAAGCCTGCAGTCCTCTATCTCCTTTACCGCAAGGTTGGATATGAACTCGCACGACAGCGGAAGCCCTCCTGCCATCTCCTGTATCGAGTCGTCGCCGTAATCCACAAGCCATGCGTCGAAGAATTCCCTTCCGCGATCCTTGTTCGGATAGAACTCCTTGAGGAACAGCCTTCTGCCTGTAAGGGACGTCCTGCTGTATCTCGAAAGCAGCGCGCCGACCTGTTCGTGCGTAAGGTTCTCGGATACCTTCCACGCGAAAACGTTGCTTGTGGCGTTGGTTATGTTCCTGTCAAGTATTTTTGCTTCTTCGTCATTGAAATGTTCGATTTGAATATCTTCTTTGTAGGAACTTATTGTATAATCTGCGCTCAAGGAATCAACAATCTTAGGGTTAAACACGTATTTATACGGTTCGATTTTTATTTAGCCCCGGTCGGATTCGAACCGGCGTGTGTGGGTCCAAAGCCCACTATCCTTGGCCACTAGATGACGGGGCTGACTAAGATTATCAAATGGCAGAATATGCTTATATTCGTTCGGGGTTCAAAGACGTTTCGTCTTTTCGTCGATTCCCTTATGCCCATATTCTAATACTGCTTTCTTCACCGCCTTGAGGGACAGCGTAGCGCAGTGAAGCCTTGCCGCTCCCGGATCTATCCCTATTATCCCGAATAACTCTTCCTTCCCCAATCCCTCTATATCTCCAAGCGCCTTGCCCTTTATGAAATCCGTGAGAATGCTCGCGCTTCCCATGCTTATCGCGCAGCCGCTTCCCTCGAACTTGACATCCCTTACCTTGCCGTCTTCTATCTTTATGTACAGGTCTATCTCGTCGCCGCACGATGGATTGTCCTCGTGCATGGAGGCGCTTGAATCTTCCATCTTTCCCTTATTGTGCGGCTTCTCGTAGTGCCTTATGAGGTTCTCTGCATACATGTCCAATGGCATTTTGTCAAGCCTTGTTAGTGGCGAATCTGTCCCTTATCTTCAGCACACCCGTGACGCTTGCGTATATGCGCCAGCATGTGCCGTTTATCCTGTCCTTGAGCCTTAAGAGCGCAAGCATGGCCACCGTGCTTATTGCCATGCCCGCAATGACATCGGTCAGGTAATGCTGGCCAAGATAGATCCTTCCGAACAGCACCAGGGCAAGCCAGATTATATATAGGATTCTCAGATATTTATAGTTTTTCGTGAGAAAGGCCAGTCCTGTGAGTGTAGTCGCATGGTTGCTGGGGAAGGAGAAGCCCGCTTCGCAGCCAACATGGTTTATCCACGACAGATCGCTGACCGAGCATGGCCTGGGTTCCTGAACCAAGAGTTTCAGCAACTCTCCGATGACGACCAGAGCAACAGCAGAGACTGCAAATAAGAAGACGTTCCTGTCCTTCTTATAATAAAGATAAATTGCAATGGCTGGAAGCACAAGATAAAAGCTCTCTGCAAGATATGCCATCACCGTATTGAGCTGCGGGCTTGCCAGGTATCCGACAAGCCTGAATGCCTCTGCGTTAAGGGCGCTGAGATACATTTATCCACTCTGATATTCTTTCAGAACAGAATAAAAACATGTGCGTCAGGGGAGCTGCGCGTTTTCTTGTTGTACCATGTGCTGGCCCTGTTCCATCCCTTTCGTGATTCCCAGACCCCAGCCGTACCTGTCCAGCCATCTGCTGGCTTCCCTGTGGTTCGGCATCGCTTCTTCTACCGCCTTCCAGAACATCTTTGAATGGCCCCTGTTCTTTGTGTGCGCAAGCTCGTGCACTATCACGCTATCGAGTACGTATGCAGGCGCGAAGAGCAGCTTGAAGTCTAGGTTTATTGAGTTTTTCGCAGAGCAGCTGCCCCACCTGCTTGACGTATCCTTCAGCGATATCCTGTCTATCCTTGAGTTGAAGTGTTTCTTGTTTATCTCGTCTATGTGCATGGCAAGGCATGGCATTATCGCTCTTGTTATTACCATGCGCGAGATGTATGTCACATGCTTTCTCTTTATCTTTTCGGGCAGTGCGGCCGGAATACTGATCTCCACCGTCTCTCCATCGAGTCTTCCCGAGGAAGACTTCCTTTCCGTTTCCTTTACAGTTATCCTGAAGATGCTGCCAAGTATTGTTACAGTTTCCCCGTCATTGAACTCAAGGGGCCTCTTCCTCCCGAAGTATGGCCCATTCTTCTCAATCTTCTTCAATATCCTGCTCTTCAGGCTTGCGAGCCACTTCTCGCTTTCTAATTCGTTGAGATATGCCGGTATGGATATGATTATGTCGCCTTCTACGACCTTTGCGTATCCGGACCTGGAATTTGACAAGATATGCCTTATATTATACGTTATGCCGTTGACAGTTGCAACGTTTCCGCCCGGTGACCGTGTTTCCATGATTAGTTTTTATCGCTGCAGTTTTTAAATATTATCCAACCGATTGAACCTAATGCAACCGGCAACGATAAAGTTGTAGCCAAATCCGCTATCTGATAGCTTTTCGTAGTCGCCAAAAATCCCGGTGGTAGGATCTGCATAATATCGCTTGTTGGATATGTCTACCATCAGGGCCGCATGAAGATCAGTTGTTGATGGGTCTTTATCCCTAAGTATTAGGATGGTTGGTTTAAGCCCTTCGGCCATCATTAATACCGAACACACCATCGCTTGACCCTTGCACACCTCCTTGCCACTTTCAATTATCTCGTCAAGGCTTGCTATGTCATAATACGATAAAGATGGAATAGCTTCAATAGCTTCCCTATCATACTTAATCGTCATATTGACAAATAACGTGACGGCGGCAGCCCTGAGAACTTTCTCCTCGTTAATATAACCCATACGCATGCCTTTGACGCTTGCGGTTTTTCGATTGGAACGTATGAACCTTTCGAATTCCTCGCGTGCATACCTCCTATAGAAACTTTCGAATTCCTCGTGTGTTTTTACGATCCTTTCGCTGTTGAAATTCGGCACCGCGATGCTGCCATTTTCAAACGGGATTATGCTTCCCTCTTCTATGATTTTCTCTTTACAGTATTCAATCACCGGCTCTTTACTGGATTCCTCTTGCGCTATCACGTTTAGTTGTGGAAGCGGGTGAAACTTTAAGAATCCGATGCATCTTTCAACTGTGAGGCCTGTGTAAAATCTTTTGATTGTATCCTCTTCTATGCCGGTTCTCCTTGCGACGCCCTTTATCTCATCGGCGGTCCAGCGTGCTTTGTGCTCTTTTTTTATCAACATGCCCATTGTACATCTCCCGCTTTCTCCATTATCCTGTGCCTTCCCATTCGTATAAACATGCGTTTCGGAGTTCATGGAATCGTCTATGATATATTGCCAGTATGCCTCTTAACTTGTAAGCTTTTTTAGGCTCCATCTAATCTATATCGCCATTTATAATTATGTGTCTTTCCGCGATTCGCCCCCCTTTTCGTCCCTGAAAAGAACCTTTTAAAGGTGGAATATCCCGTTCATGTTGTTAAATCCTATTTTACGGATCCAACACCACGATTGTGACAGGTAAGTATTTTTCGGCATATGCGTTGGCCGTTGCAGAACCTCCGAATATACCCAAGCTAGGGTCGGCAATGTATATCTTCCCTCCTATTTCAACTTCCAGCCATGCATGGCCTATCCTCGTTTTCTTAGATATACCTGCGGTCATCTTTGAATTAATGCCCTCTAATTTCATGAGAGCAAATAGCACTGATGACAGGTCTTTGCAGCATCCTGTATTGTCTTCTATTATTTCGTCTATGCCGGCAATTTCATAAAAGCGAAAGTAATTTCTGGCCATGTGTATCATCTTTTCGTCTACGAACTTTGTCAGAGCTATGGCTTTGAACACGTTTTCGGCGTCTGCCACGGTCAACATTTCCTTGTATGATCCTCTTTTGTGTCCTTGCCCATAATCGATAGCCATTTGAATGCGCATTTCCGATGTCAATAATTCATATGCGTTTTTGAATTCTTTGTGCATATCCGCGAGTTTTGGGCTGCTAAAACTTGGAAAAGCTATGCTGCCGTTGAGGCATACAAATATGTTCCCTTCCTCGATATCCCTCTTGGATGTGAGTGTTGCGTGTTGAGGAAGATATGTTTCTGCAGACGACATAATGTTGAATACTGGGAAGGGGTAGAATTCCAGAAGGATAGAGCAGTCATTTATGTTGTGATATAAGTAGAAAGAACGGATTGTTTCCTCTTTCATTCCCGTTCTCCTTGCGACGCGTTTTATATCTTCTGTGTCTGTGCAGCTCTTGCCGAACCAGTTAACTAATACGTTGGCGTAGGGTATTATTATTTCCGCGTAGTCTTTTCTCAGACCTCTTTTGCATTTCCGTATGTCTATGTATTTCGTTTGCGTTTCTGGTTGGCACTGCGCCTGCGGATTGCCGATTCTGGAAGCCGTGCCGGTATCCCCTCTTATGCATGCCTTCCCTGCCCTCTCGAATATATTCTTTACCTGCGAGGGATTGGCCGTCTCTCCTCTGTACCACATTTATTGCACCGCACAATTAGCCCATTCAACGTATTTAAGGGTTGTTGCGGGTTTCGTCTATTGGGCAGCCGATACGTCTTTTATTGTCAGCAGGCATCGCCTTTGCCTTTCTGTTCATCTCTCGCTCTTTGCGGCCCAGTATGCCTCATCCGAGATGGCAAGCATCCTGTCTGCCTCTCTCTCAGCATCGGCAATGTCCTTGAAATAGAATGACAGAACATAGGTCATGGAGGAATCGGCCATCTGGACGAGCTTCACCTCGGGAACGTGGCTCTCCTTTGCCTGCATGCCTGCCTTACCGTACTCTGAACCTATCTTCTTGGCTAACATGCTCTTAAACCTTGAGGACCTGACGTCGCGCCTTATGCTTATGCTCATGTTGTAATTATACAGCCCTTCCTGGTCGGGCTCCAGTTTTGTTATAATGGTGCTGTTCAGCAGTATAGTGTTTGGTATCTTTGTTATCGAACCGTGCAATACGCGTATCTGGGTGAAGACCGGGCCCACCTGCCTGACTCTGCCAAACTTAGGATTTGCCACACCCCAGACCCAGGAATCGAGGACCACCATATCTCCCGCCTTGAGATTCCTAGATGTGGTTATCAGGGCACCGGAGAGCACTATTGGGGTTATGGTCTGCAATGCAAGGCCCGCTACTACACCGCCCACTGCTCCTCCGACCAGGAGATTCTGAATGCTGACCCCAAGAATGGAGAGTATTATGGCCATAAGTATAAGGAAAGCCAGTATCTGGAACGTAGACTTCAGGATACCTGGTTTTGGCATGCCTTTTTTGTATATGAACCTGTCGACAATGTGCGTTATCGTCCTTATAAGCACAAAGCCCACAGAGAATCCTGTCACTATTATGGCTATGTCGTAGAAATAAGCAACGTATCCGGAGAGGCCATGGAAGGCGTTTGCCTGTAGGTACTGCACAACAAGATACATCAGAAACGCAAGCACTGTTATCGATACGGCAACCTCCCATTCCTTCAATATGGCTCTTTTGGAGTTCTCGTGTGGCATATAGTAAGATATCCATATAAGATTTATATATCGTGCGTCTTCTGTTGATTGAAGGCGCGTAAAGTTTGAGGTTTCGTCGAACGCTTCCAAGTGCTAGGATAATGGAAGAGATAGGGGGGATAGCGGGTTCTGCATGCCTGCGAAGCCCTGTCCCAGAGGCGATGCGCGCTGGAGAGTACCGGCTTCCCTACTATCCGGAGTTAAGGAAATGCACAGAATTACATTATCCTTAGTGTGTTAGTATAGTAATACACAAAATATAAATATGTATTAGTGTACTAATATACATATGGAAGGACATATTATTGAAGAGATAATTGAAGAATTTGAAAAAGATCCGCTGCCCAAGTTTATTAAAAGAGAACTGGACATACCTCTTAATTCCACCAGGGCAGTGACAATAATAGGGCTTAGACGATCCGGCAAGACTTTTTACCTATACCAGACCATTGAAAAACTGCTTAATGAAGGGATAGATAAAAGCAGGATAATTTACATAAATTTTGAGGATGAAAGGCTACTTGATTTCAAAACAGAGGATTTCACAAAAATTATAGAGCTTTACCACAAAAGAAACCAAGACGGGAAGATAGGCTATCTCTTTTTTGACGAGATCCAGAACATCCGTGGCTGGGAAACGTTTATAAGGAGAATTCTGGAAAAAGGGAAGTTTAGGATCTTTATTACCGGTTCCTCAGCAAAACTTCTCAGTGCGGAGATAGCCACTGGGCTCAGGGGAAGAAGTCTTTCTTTTCATCTCCTTCCTCTCTCCTTTAAGGAATTTTTAGCATTGCGAGACGGCAAACACAAAGCCCCCTTTACCGAGAAAGGCAAAGGCGCCCTGGGAAAACTGCTTGAAGAATATATGGCTTTTGGCGGATTCCCCGAAGTAGGCACATTTGAAAAAGAACTGAGGATAAGGCTTCTCAGTGACTATCTCGATATGATAATTTATAGGGATATAGTTGAAAGATATGAGGTGAAACGGTTAAATGCGCTTAAATTTCTTATAAAAACCCTTTCTGCCAATTATGCAAAGGAACTTTCATTGAGAAAATTGTATAACTTCTTTGTATCTTCTGGTAAGAGATTGGGGAAAAGCAAGCTATATGAATACTTTTCATATCTGGAAGATATTGGCTTTGTATTCCTTTTAAGAAAATTCGGATACGGAATAAGGGAGACCGAGGGAAGCATTCCCAAAGCATATATATCAGACACAGGATTTGCCGCTGTCGCGGGAGACGCGGATAGGTCAAGACTGCTTGAGAACATAGTAGCACAAGAACTGTTAAGGAAAAGATATTACTGGAATCCACTGGAAGAAATTTTTTATTGGAAAGATATTAATGGGTGGGAAGTCGATTTTGTAGTAAAAGAAAAAAGGGACGTAAAGCAAATAATACAAGTGGTATATGCTGTTAGCGACCCGAATACAATGGAAAGAGAAACCAGGTCTTTGGTAAAGGCTAGCAAAGAACTTAAGTGTAGCAATGCGCTAGTAATCACTTTTGATTATGAAGGAAGAAAAAATAAGGACGATCTTGATATCGCTTTTGTTCCGTTATGGAAATGGCTATTAGAATCACATGAAACTTCCCATTGATAGGATAATGGAAGAGATAGGGGGGATAGCGGGTTCTGCATGCCTGCGAAGCCCTGTCCCAGAGGCGATGAGGGAGAGTATCAGATTTTGAATAAGAAACTTACGGCCGCATGTACCAACAGGCCATTGGCTTATGCGCGGCACCTGTTGAGGTTCAGCCGTTGCCGCATATGCTTTGGGCACAGCTCCCACCCGGCCAGACGGCAATGTTCCTGCGGTCCGGATGCAACTCCGGCCTGCCTATCTGAGCCTGCCCTTTCTTGTCAGCGTGAAGACTTTGACGTTCTTCTCCCTTAGCCTTTTCCTGAGCCCTGTGTCATTGGTGCATACGCCCATGCCCCTTCTCTGTGCATTCCTCAGCATCCACGAATCTGCGCTGCCAAGCCTATCGCTCCCGCTTCCTCTTATTATCATGCCATCATGGCCTGATATGTCTGACAGCGCAGTCCTGGCATATTTTGCGTACTTTCCAGTGCCGTTGCCTATTCCGGCCAGCTCCCGTATGACGCATTCGGGGATCATCGGCGCCATGCCCTCGGATCGCACTATGCCGAAGATGTTTATGTGGTTTGAGAATCCGAAGATTATCGAGCTTGTGTCTATTACGATATCCATTATGACCTTTCTTTTACCTAAAGAAAGAGAATTTATAAATAAATATTTAAATCTTTTTATATAAAATAGTTCAGTCCGTAATGAGAGTTAGTATTATCTCCTTGCTTCAAATTCTAACATTGCAGTCTTAACGGTGTATGCTTGGCTTCCGAGATAGAACATGAACTGGTACCTTTGCACAAGATTCTTAGTGACAAGGAAGCCAATGACGTCCTTGGCGAACTCGGCATAAACAGGGATCAGCTTCCAAAGATATTCGATACAGACCCGCAGGCGAAGAAGCTTGGGGCGGTGAACGGGCAGATGATAAGGATAAACAGGGAGGACAATGGAAAGAAATATGCCTACTACAGGATTGTGGTAAAGGCATATTCCTAAAACGTATCTGGTGTTAAGATGGGCAACGAAGTGCTTGAATCGTATCTAAGTTCTACTCCGCTCATGCAGCAGCATCTCGACAGCTACAACAGGTTCATTGACATAGGGATACAGCGCATAATAGACGAGCAGAAGGTCATAGAGCCGAACGTGGAGGGCTTTGCGCTCAAGCTCGGAAAATTAAGGCTTGACAGGCCGTCTATAATAGAGGCCGACAGCTCAAGGCGCAACATACTGCCGAACGAGGCCAGGCTTAGGAACCTTACGTACGCTGCGCCAATGTTCCTTGAGCTAATACCGGTAATAAGGGGCATAGAGAAGCCATCTTCCTATGGCGAGGTCTTCATAGGAGAACTGCCGGTCATGTTAAAGAGTAGTTTGTGCAACATAAACCTTTACAACAGGGGCCAGCTCACAGAGAACGGCGAGGACCCCGATGACCCCGGAGGCTACTTCATAATAAAGGGTACGGAACGCGCTCTGGTGGGTCTTGAGGACATAGCGCCCAACAGGATAATAACTACGCTTGAGAAGGATGGCGCAGAGGTTGTCAGCAAGGTGTTCTCCACCTCTACGAACTTCAGGGCGAGATGCACTACAACCAGGAACATGCACGGCATGTTCAATGTCAACTTCCCCACGGCGCCGAAGAACATAGACCTTGTGCTCGCGCTCAAGGCCCTTGGCATGCAGGCAAAGGAGATAATAGAGATATCCAGCGACATAGAGGTCGTGAAGAACGACATGCTTCTTAACGTAGAGTCCAGCAAGGGCGCCGAGATGCCTGCTGCCGAGGCTGTGCTTGAGATCGGAAGGCTCTCTGCGCCGAACCAAGCGGCTGAATATCAGCAGAAAAGGGCAGAGACGCAGCTCGATACCTATCTTCTTCCGCACATAGGCTCCGATCCCGAGCTCAGGAAGCAGAAGGCAAGATACCTTCTTGACATGGCGCGTCGTGCGGCTCTCGTAGGAAGCCGGTACATAAAACAGGACGACAAGGACCACTACGCAAACAAGAGAGTCAAGTTCTCGGGCAAGCTTATGGAGGATCTGTTCGCATATGCGTTCAAGTTCTTCGTGAAGGACGTGAAGTACCAGATAGAGAGGACGAATGCCAGGGGAAGGAGAATGAGCATACAGACAATAATAAGCCCTGACACCATAACGGAGAAGATATCATATGCGATGGGAACCGGAACGTGGGTGGCAGGGCAGACAGGAATTTCGCAGGTGCTTGACAGGACAAACATAGTGAGCATGAATGCGCACCTTCGAAGGATAAAGTCGCCGCTTGCAAAGAAACACCCGCATTTCAAGGCAAGGGACGTGCACGGCACGCAGTGGGGCAAGATCTGCCCTTCGGAATCCCCTGAAGGGCAGGAGGTTGGCCTGACCAAGTACCTTGCAATAATGTCCAAGGTCACCATAGGCACTGACGACAAGTTCATAGAGGGCAAGATAAAGGAGATAGGAAAACTGAAGAGTTCTGCATGACGCATGGTTTGGTGTTAATCTGGCAAAGAAGATAAACGAGAGATGCTACGTATACCTCAACGACAGGATAATAGGATACGTCGAGAACGGCGAGGAGTATGCAAAGGAGATAAGGGACGCAAGAAGGAAGGGCATGCTCTCCGGGGAGATAAACGTAGCTTACATAGAGCGGCTCAACGCCGTCCGCATAAACACGGATTTCGGAAGGATCAGAAAGCCATATGTCGTAGTCGAGAATGGGGTCTCGAAGCTGACGAACGAGATAAGGGAGAAGATAAGGAACAAGGAAGTGGATTTCAATTACCTGACAAGGAACGGCATAGTAGAGTACCTTGACGCAGAAGAGGAGGAGAATGCGCTTGTTGCCTTCTTCGACAGCGATATAACAAAGGAGAACACGCACGTTGAGGCCGACCTTGCCGGCATATTCGGGTTTACGCTGAGCGTGTCGCCCTTCCCAGAGCACAACAGCCTGGCAAGGCATGCAATGCTCTCCAACTTCATAAAGCAGAGCGAGGGTCTATATGCTACGAACTTCGGCCTCAGGTTCGATTCGCGGGCATACCTGCTTTTCTATCCGCAGAACCCCATCGTATCGACAACAGCGTACAGGAACACAAAGATAGAGACGCATCCCTCAGGGCAGAACCTGATAGTCGCGCTCTCTACATATTACGGATACAACATGAAAGACGCCATAGTGCTTAACAAAGCTGCCGTAGACAGGGGCATGGGGCGCAGCATGTTCTACAAGACATACTCCGACGAGGAAAGAAGGTATCCCGGCGGGCAGAAGGACAGCTTCAGGATACCGCCGGCGACGTCCGAAGGGTACCTGGGCGAACACGCATACGCCAATCTCAGCGACGACGGGATAATAGAGCCCGAGACCAAGATAGACGAGGGGAATATAGTCATAGGGAAGGTCTCGCCGCCAAGATTCCTCGAGGAGAACGTAGGTGCGTCCGGGCTTGAGGAAAGGCTTCGCGATTCGTCGACATCACTCAAGGGCGGGGAGAGCGGCATAGTAGACAGCGTCATATTCACAGAATCAACAGGCGCGACCAAGGTCGTCAAGGTAAGGATAAGGAGCCTGAGGATACCAGAGAACGGCGACAAGTTCGCCAGCAGGCACGGGCAGAAAGGGGTAGTTGCGCTTATAGTGAATCAGGAGGACATGCCTTTCAGCGACGACGGGATAATACCCGACATTCTTGTCAACCCGCACAGCATACCTACAAGGCTTACGTTCGGCCATCTGCTTGAAGAGATGGCAGGCAAGGTCGGAGCGGTCTCTGGAAAGCTCATGGACGGCACGGCATTCTCAGAGAAGGGGATAAACAGGATAGAAGAATACGGGAAGGAGCTCGAGGCGCGTGGCTTCGACAGGTACGGCAACGAGAACTTCTATGACGGCATAACCGGCAAGAGGTTCAAGGCGGAGATATTCAACGGCATAGTCTACTACAACAGGCTTTACCACATGGTAAGCAACAAGATGCAGGTAAGGAGCAGAGGCCCTGTGCAGATTCTCACGCACCAGCCTACGGAAGGCAAGGCGAGGCAGGGAGGCCTAAGATTCGGGGAGATGGAGAGAGACGTAATAGTCGGATACGGGGCAAGCCTTCTCTTAAAGGAAAGGCTCCTTGACCAGAGCGACAAGGCATCGGTGCTCGTATGCAAGGAGTGCGGCAACATAGGATATTACGATTACATAAAGAGGACCGGCGCGTGCCAGATATGCAGGAGCACAAACCTTGCCGAGATAGAGATGAGCTACGCGTTCAAGCTCCTGCTTGACGAGATAAAGTCCTTGCACATAATGCCTAGGATACGCATGAGGGATTGAGATGCAGACCGAAGCGATAAACAACATAAAGTTC
Source organism: Microcaldota archaeon (assembly GCA_021791725.1). Classification (GTDB taxonomy): domain Archaea; phylum Micrarchaeota; class Micrarchaeia; order Micrarchaeales; family CABMGC01; genus JAJYVZ01. The sequence goes on from JAJYVZ010000001.1 coordinate 49,725, forward strand.
GGGATACTTCCTTCAGAGACGATAAGGAAGGCCAGCGTAGTGAAGCTGAGCGTTCCCGACACATACAACGAGGACGGCTATCCGATAGACAACGGCCTTCTTGACCAGAGGATGGGCGTCATAGACCCAGGCCTCGTGTGCAAGACATGCGGAGCCAGGGCAAAGGTATGCCCCGGGCACTTTGGCCACATAGACCTGGTAAGGCCAGTGATACATTCGGAATTCTCCAAGATAATATACGCAGTGCTTGATTCGATATGTCAAAAATGCGGCAGAATACTCATGACCGGAGAGCAGCTTGAGCAGAAGGCCGACGAGCTAAAGGAGATAATCGTTGAGGAGAAGCCGGCCCTGGAATCGCAGCACGAAGCGCCGCAGGAGAGAGAAGCGAAGGAAGATGAGAGCGGGAGCACGGATGAGAATGTGCAGAAACAAGGCAGGAGGTCGAAGACTGATCACGGGAGCGACAAGAGGAAGCGGGCGTCGATGTTCAAGAAGCTGAAGAGCATAAGGACATGCCCGCACTGCGGAGCCCCGCAGGAAAAGGTAAAGTTCGAGGCGCCTACATACTTTTACATAGGAGATAGGAGGATGCGGCCAGACGAGATACGCGACATGTTCGTAAAGGTGAGCGATGACGATCTTAGGTCGCTGGGCATAGACCCTGAGATAAGCAGGCCGGAGAACCTGATAATAACCGCGCTGCTCGTTCCTCCGGTCAACGTCAGGCCGTCAGTGACGCTTGAGACCGGAGAGAGGAGCGAGGACGACCTAACGCACAAGCTTGTCGACATAATGAGGATAAACCAGAGACTCGAGCAGAACATAAACGCCGGTGCCCCGCCGATAATAATAGACGACCTGTGGGAGCTCCTGCAGTACAACATAACCACATACTTCAACAACGAGACATCAGGCATACCCCCAGCGCGTCACAGGAGCGGGCGCGCCTTGAAGACAATAGCCCAGAGGCTGAAGGGCAAGGAGGGGCGTTTCAGGTACAACCTTAGCGGGAAGAGAGTGAACTTCTCCGCAAGAACGGTCATATCGGTAGACCCGAACATAGGGCTTGACGAGGTTGGGGTGCCCAGGATAATAGCAGGCAAGCTTACTGTGCCGTTCTACGTTACCGAATGGAACTTCGAGAGGGCAAAGCAGATGATGGAAAGGACAGAGTACCCGATGGTCCTAAGCATAATATCAAAGGACGGCAAGAGGAAGAGGGTTACAGAGACAAACAGGGAGGAGCTGATAAAAGGAATGGTTCCGCACGACATACTCGAGAGACAGCTGGTCGACGGCGACATAGCCGTATTCAATAGGCAGCCTTCGCTGCACAGGATGTCAATGATGGCGCACAAGGTCAAGGTGCTGCCAGGCAAGACGTTCAGGATGAACTTCTGCGTAACGCATCCGTACAATGCCGACTTCGACGGGGACGAGATGAACCTGCACATACCGCAGACGCTGGAGGCGCAGGCCGAGGCGGTATACCTGATGTCAGTGAAGGACCAGATATTCTCCCCCAGGGACGGCGCTGCCATAATATCCGGAGATGAGGACGACATAACCGGACTTTACCTTCTTACGCTCGACGATACGGAACTGACAAAGGAAGACGCATGCTACCTGCTTGGGCTGATAGGCATAACGGAGCTGCCAGACCCGAGAAGGAACGGCATGTACAGCGGCAAGGACATCTTCTCCATGTTGCTGCCCGAGGGCCTTGACGTGGAGCAGAAGGGAAAGAGCGGAACGTTCGAGGTGAAGAAAGGGAAGCTCACAGGAGGAAGGATAACAAAGGAGATATATACGCACAACTCGAGGCTACTGTCTGCGATAGCGTATGAGTACGGCGCCGAGGCGCTGAAGAGGTTCATAGAGATATCCGCAAGGCTCGCTGACGCTTACGTTACCCTTTACGGCACAACGGTGGGAATAAAGGAGTACCAGATAGACAGGAAGGTGCAGGAGGAGAGGGAAGCGTCGATAACCGAGATATTCGAGAGGACGAGCAAGCTGATAGAGCAGTACAAGGCGGGAAAGCTCGAGTCGCTCATAGGCTACACGGCCAAACAGTCGCTTGAGATGCAGATCATGGCCGAGCTGGCAAAGGCCATAGACATAGAAGGCGAGATAATAACGAAGCATGCGAACGCAGACAACAATGCGGTGAGAATGGTGCGCGCGGGATCGAGGGGAAGCATATTCAACCTGGTGCAGATGTCAATGCTCCTGGGCCAGCAGTCAACCCTAAGCGGAGGAAGGATAAAGAGAGGATACTACACCAACAGGGTGCTGCCGCACATAAAGCCTGGATCGATAGACCCGAGATCAAGGGGGTTCGTAACCACCAACTTCTACATTGGGCTGTCGCCGATAGACATATACATGCACGCGATAGGGTCAAGGACATCGGTCGTATACAAGGCGCTCCTCACCGCGAGAAGCGGCTACCTTCAGAGAAGGCTGATGAATGCGCTGCAGGACTATTACGTGGAGCAGGACCTGAGCGTGCGGGATGTGTACGGAAACATGATAGAGACGGTTTATGCCGGCGACGGAATAGACCCAGTGAAACTGTCGTTTACGAAGATAAAGGAGAAGAAGTGATGTTTGGTCGATCTTATGCCTATAGAGAAGAACATGAATCCGGAAGAGGGCGGAAGGGGAAGGAGCGAGCTGGAGCTTAAGGCCGAGAGGTTTTACGGCGAACTCACGCTGCCAAGATACCTTGAGCTCTCTTTGGTCAACGCCGCGCGGCAAGGCGACGCCTATGGGTGCAAATTCTTAATCAGGAACGGGGTGGACGTGAATGCGAGGGGCATTGCTAACGATACGGCATTGATGCACGCATGCTCCCAGGGAGACGTGGAATTCTCGAAATTCCTTATAGAGAATGGGGCAGACGTAAACGCACAGGAAAATTCAGGATTCAGTCCCCTGATGCTTGCGGTAACGGCCGGCGCGACCGAGATAGTAAAAATGCTGCTTGAGAAAGGCGCGGATCCCAACGCAAGAAATAGCGAGGGAAACACGGCACTGATATATGCAAAGGCCGGCGCGCTGCTGGGAATGGACGGCTATGAGTACATGATGCAGCTTCTTGAAGGCAGAGGAGCGACATTAAGCAAAGAGGACGAGGAGAAGGTCGATAAGAATATAAGAGAAGCAAAGAAAGAGCAAAACGAAATCGAGGCTCTTAGAAGGGACATGCAGGATGCGCAGGAATGGGGAGAAGAAGAACACGGAAACGGCAATTCAGGCCTAAATTAATGCAAGTGCATACGATGAAGAAAGAAAACGATAAAAATAATCTGAGCGTTACGCCTGGAGAGCCGGTAGGGGTTATTGCGGCGCAGTCCATAGGGGAGCCAGGCACGCAGATGATCCTTAGGTCCTTCCACAGGGCAGGAATGGCGTCGGTGACGGCGACCGCAGGGCTGCCGAGGCTTGCCGAGATAATAGACGCGAAGAAGAAGCCTGGCACGCCGTTCACATTCATATACCTTGACGGCAGGACGAGCAAGAACGCCGAGAGGGCCTTCGAGATCGCAAAGAAGATAAACGAGGTGAAGGTAAGGGACCTCGCGAAGAGGATAACGGAGAAGTTCTCGATAGGGGCGATAAAGATAGTGCTGAACGAGCAGGCCCTGAATTCCAACGAGCTCACGGCGCGGGAGGTTGCTGCGAAGATAGTAAAGTTGACTGAGTACGTAGCGAAGACGAAGAACAACGTGATACTGATCGGAACGCACACGAAAGACCTCAAGAAGATACGCTCCTCGGCAGTCAGGATATCGGATCTTACCATAAGCGGCGTGGAAGGCGCAGGGCGTGCAGTAATACAGCAGGACAAGAACACCGGAGAGTTTTACCTGATATCCGCGGACAGCAACTTGGAGAGCATAATGCAGATAGAAGGGGTTGACGGATCACGGATATACACCAACGACATCTTCAAGGTATACGGCGTGTTTGGGATAGAGGCCGCGAGGAACGCGATATACAGGGAACTGAAGAAGACGCTTGACGACCAGGGCATAACTGTTGACGGGCGGCACCTGATGCTTGTAGCCGACGCCATGACCTTCTCGGGCCAGATAAAGAACGTCGGCAGGCACGGGCTGAGCGGGGAGAAGGGATCTGTGCTAGCAAGGGCCGCATACGAAGAGACCGTGAAGCACCTTGTCAACGCAGCCGCATTCGGAGAGGAGGACAGCATGAGGGGCATTACCGAGAGCGTGCTCCTGGGCAAGCAGATAATGGTCGGCACCGGAACCGTAGAGCTCTCGGTAAGGAAGGAGGACATGGCCAAGATGAAGGCGAAGGAGCAGAAAAAGTGAAGTAATAAAAGCATTGGCGTCTATAGACTAACTTGTCCTGATGCATACGCGCATCTGGTTGATTTATTTTGTTTGGTGTGAAGATGACGCAAGAGAGGCCTTTCGACCTGTTGAACAAGGCAATAGGAAACCAGGTTCTGATACGGCTTAAGAACGGGATGGACATACGGGGAGTGATGAACTCCTTCGACGTTCACATGAACATAGTGATGGAGAACGCCGAGGAACTCGACGAAGGCAATATCAAGGCGAAGCTCGGCACCATACTGTTAAGAGGAGGAAACATACTATTCATATCCCCAGCATGACGCGTATCCTGGGCTCCTGGCGCAACGGTAGCGCGCTTGCATGGCATGCAAGAGGTTGCGGGTTCGAAGTGCACTTCTCCTGAAAAGCGGAAGTCGCGAAAATCCCGCGGAGTCCACATATTCAATGGCTGTCAGCTCAGAAAAAGCGCCTATTGCGGGGAATACCTGTCGCGGAGACGTTCCAGGCACAGAACACATGCGAACATGCTGCTTGCGGATATCCGAGTTCGAAGCGATGATCATGAATTATTCCTGCAGCGTCGCAGAAGACGCGCGGGCAGCGCAGGGCGCGCGGGAAGCGCATAAATTGAAGCCAGGCCCAAACGACTCAGGAAGCAAGCGCGCGATAAAATAATACCAATATTCTTGCTACCAGAAATTTTCTGCGTTTTCCTTTATATAATGCGCATCTTTTTGTATGGTATATTCTCAAAATCCGCATCTTCGGTAACCAGCGTTTCGTTGTTTGACATTGCGATACTCGCTATTAGAATGTCGGCATCTCCGATTGGCTTTCCACTCTGCTTTAACAGTTGCTTAGTTGTTCTATAGAAGCTACCTCTTTTTGTTGTATTTCTTAACCGCTTCCTCAAATATGTTCAGACCTTTATCTATGCTCTCGTAGCTTATTGTAAGAGGAGGAATCAACCTTATGGTTGACTCACCGGCAGGCAGAAGCAGCAGGTTATTGTAGAAGCAGTCTTCGATTATCATCTCTCTCTTTGCTGCTGCAGGCTCCTTGCTCTTTTTGTCTTTGACAAGCTCCACCCCTATCATCAAGCCGATGCCGCGCACGTCTCCTATTATCTCGTACTTCTCCATCATCTGCTTCAGCCGTTTCATTATATAATTTCCTTTCTCGACAACAGACCTCGAGAACTGCGAATGGTTCTCTTTTACATAGTCAATCGACGCCTCGGCAGCCGCTATTGACAGCAGATTGCCTCCGAACGTGTTCGCGTGCGCGCCGCTCTTTATGTTGCCAAGGGATCTCCGCGTCACTGTGACGCCTATTGGAAGCCCGCCGCCGAGCGCCTTAGCCATTGTGTATATGTCTGCCTCTACGCCGAAATTGTCAAGGGCAAGGAACCTGCCCGTCCTCATATAACCTGCCTGGATCTCGTCGTCTATGAGCAGAATGCCGTTCTCAGTCGCAATCTTCCTTATCTCCTTGACGAACTCCTTCGGAGGGACAACGTAGCCTCCCTCTCCCTGTATGGGCTCCATCACTATCGCCGACACCTCGTTCGGCGGAAGCTCCTTGCTCAGCGGGTACTTCCTTATGTAGTCTGCGCATGCTATGCCGCAGTCCGGATACCTGAGCTTGAGGGGGCATCGGTAGCAGTATGCGTAAGGCACGTGCACTGTCCCGCTCAGCGGCCCGAAGTTCTCCCTGTGCACCAGCCTTGAAGCGGTAAGCGGCAATGTGCCCATCGTCCTTCCGTGGAATGCTCCGTAGAACGCTATGTTGTATACTCCTTTCTTGAAGAGCCTCGCGAACTTTATCGCGGCTTCGTTGGCCTCGGTGCCGGAATTCGAGAAGAAGACCCTGCCGAAATCCCGTGGGAACATCGTGAGGAGCTTCTTCGCGAACCTCACGGGCCTTTCTGAATAATAGTCGGTAAAGGCGGAATGGGTCAGCAAGTCGGCCTGCTCCTTTACCGCATTCCTTATTGCAAAGTTGCCGTTGACGCCGAGGTTGTACACGGCTATGAAGCTTGAGAAGTCGAGGAACTTGTTGCCTGCCACGTCATAGGCGAACTCGCCGTCACCATGCGAAGCGACGAACGGATAGCTCTCCCTGGTGGTCCTTATCATCACTTCGTCGTCTTCCTTTATTATCCTTTTTATCTTATCGTTTACGTTTACCGTCATCTTCCATTCCCTCACTTTATATTTATGGCGATTGCTTCTTATACCTTATAGGCATATTATGTCTGTTATTATCCAGTTTTGATTTGTGATACCCGAGTTTAAGGCGGTTTTTTTGGAAGAGAAGAAGACTGTAATAGAAGAGAAGCACTGGTCGCCAAAGTTAGAGGAAGGCATAATCAACTCGTGGTCAAAGAGCGGCGTATATGCGTTCAATGCGGACAGGAAGGGCGGAAAGGTCTTCAGCATAGATACGCCACCGCCTTACATAAACGCGCCTGTCCACATGGGGCATGCATACACGTATACGTGGATGGATGCGATAGCCAGGCATAAGAGGATGCAGGGGTTTAACGTCCTGTTTCCAATAGGCAGCGACAGGAACGGGCTGCCTATAGAGGTGCAGGCAGAGAAGGAGTTCAAGATGTCTATACTTAAGACGCCAAGGGAGGAGTACATAAAGAACTGCAGGCTCCTCCTTGACAAATATGAGAGTAGCTCGCTTGCCACGTTCAACAGGATAGGGATAGGGTTCAACAGCTGGGATGTGGGCAGTTCCATAGGCAGTGCATACGAGACGGACAGCGAGGATTACAGGAGGATGACGCAGGAGACGTTCATAATGCTCTACAGGAAAGGCCTTGTCTACGAGAATTCTATGCCCTCGAACTACTGCACCGAATGCCATACGACGCTCTCAGATTCAGAGGTAGAATACAAGGAGGTGCAGGCGCCCCTTTACCATCTAAGGTTCAAGACAGAGACGGGAGACGGCATAACAGTGGCAACAACCAGGCCAGAGCTCCTCGCCGCATGCAAGGTCGTACTCTTTAATCCGGAAGACGGCAGGTACAAGAAGTATGAGGGTATGAAGGCAAAGGTGCCGGTGTTCGGCAACGAGGTAAAGATAATAGGCAATACATATGCAGATCCGAATTACGGATCTGGAGTAGTCATGGTGTGCAGCTACGGAGACCTTGACGACATAAGGATACTAAGGGAATTGCGGATAGAGCCGACATACGTCATAGACGAGCTAGGAAGAATGAGGATAGAGGACAGCGAATACAGCGGCATGAAAGCGGCAGCGGCAAGGGAGGAGATAGTCAAGAGGATGAAGGAAGAAGGGGATCTGCTGAAGGTAGAGACTGTCAGCCACAGATACCCAATATGCTGGCGCACGAAGAACCCGATAGAATTCATAGCGAGCAAGGAGCTTTATCTGAAGCAGGTAGAGTTCAAAGAAGATCTGCTCAAGCTATCCAAAGGCATGAGGTTCTTCTCGGAGAAGAGCAGGAAGCTGCTTGAGAACTGGATAAACGGGATAACAATAGACTGGGTTATCTCAAGGAGGAGGTATTACGGAACGGAGATACCGCTATGGTACTGCAGATCATGCGGAGAGGCTCTTGTACCAGAGCCAGGAAGATATTACAGGCCGTGGAAAGAAAAGGCGCCGGCCGAGAGGTGTGAAAAGTGCGGAGGCAGCGAATTCAGGGGGGAGGAGCGCGTCTTCGACACATGGTTCGACAGCGCGAGCAGCCAACAGTATGCACTCGGATACCTATGGGACAGGAAATATTTCGAGGAGAATTACCCTGTGACGCTTAGGCCGCAGGGCAAGGAGATAGTAAGGAGCTGGTTGTACTTCACGCTGTTGAAGTCTTACCTGCTATTCGGCAAGGCGCCGTTCGCAGATGTCTGGGTAAACATGTACATAGTAGACGAAAAAGGCGAGAAGATGAGCAAGAGCCTTGGAAACGTCATAGACCCGATGAAAATAATCCAGGACTTCGGATCTGAGGCCTTCAGGGTATGGGTATTCTCTGAGGGAATAACAGAAGACGACGTAAGGTGCTCGAACGAGAGGATAAGGGCCTCTGGAAAATTCCTCACAAAGCTGTGGAACATAGCAAGATTCATATCCTCCCTCGAAAAGCCGCAGGTGGAAGGTGTGACCGAAGATACTGACAAAGTCTTGCTGTC
>JAJYVZ010000022.1 GCA_021791725.1 Microcaldota archaeon
GATAAAATTCTTCACTTTTCAGATAACACTTTCGATACTTTAATAGCAAGCGAAGTGTTGGAACATTTACGTTATCCTGATGTAATATGCAAGGAGATTAACAGAGTTGCAAAACCGCATGCAAAAATAGTAATAACCCTACCAAATGAATATAGCATAGAACCTTTACTGATGTACCTGAAGGGTGTGAACTGGATTTGTGGGAATCCGCTTGATGATACCGGACACAAATGGTTCTTCGGGCATGAGAACTCCGTAGAGTTTATTTCAAGAACAATGCGTATTACTCAAGTAAAATATATATTTGGGGTTTATAACAGGTCCAAGTTCCATCATGTACGAGACATATTGGCAAACCATCTTCCTAGATGGTTTGCAAGGAACACAGTTATCTTGTGTACGAAGCTCTGAAAAATTATTTACTCTCCGAAGGAATATCTAAAAGATATAAAAACTATATTACGTACAACATAAGACATTCTTGGCAGCAAACGAATTGCAGAATATCCTTAAATATGTGCGATTATTCAATATTTTGAGCCTTAAAGCATGAGAGAATGATATACAAAAAACGTGATTCAGAGGACAGGGGGAGAGAGGACAAGTCCGTACTAAAGTCGTTGGGCAGGGGAGCGAAGAACCTTATTGTGATTACCGCAGCACTCGCAACTTTTACGTTTTCCTCGTCACCTCTGCTCCAATCTTCAGCTGCAAATCTTGACGCCACACATGCCAAGATTATCCAAAGGCAGACAAGCCAACCAAAAACCAACAGAGATCAACGGGCACAAACAACACCGCAAAACAACGTGAACGAGCAAATAGGAATAACCTTTTTTGACAATACAAAATCAATGGATTACTATATTACTGCAATATCTAATACAGACGCGAATGGCTACGGATCCGCATTTATACTAAACGGCGTTACCGACAAAGGGGACTGGTTCCAGTTCGGTCTGTCCTACAATTTCAGCACTACAACCGAAGGATTCCTGGTGCAGACCGCAATTCTTCCAAAAATACAGCCAGACAGTGAAAACTGCAGCGCCATGAAGATGAGCGTAATAAATATGCCCATCAAGATAACAACAGGAGACAAGATAGAACTGAAGATGTATATCAAGGGCGGGAAGGTGTTTGTTGCCGCCAAGAACATAACCAAAGGCGGAGAACAGGCAAACGCAAGTTTTGATGCAGACGGCGCAACCACGTTTCTGGGCGACAAGAGCCTTGACGAACACGGTACTGTCTTCACAGGGCTTATGACAGAGAGCTGGCATGCGTCACTTGAAAGGAATGCCGTAGGAACTCAAACATATGTTCCTGCAAGCCCTACCAGCGCTCCGGGCTGGTTATGGATACAGGAAGCTGCCAAACGACCCAACTGCCAGACTATGCAAAGTTTAATTGACGAATACAGGATCTTTGCGGTTCCTCCTTCTCCAAAAATCTCTCTTACTGTGGAAAACATAAAGGAAGAGTATCTCCCTGGGGGCGTGTTCGTGACAGAGGATGCAAAGGCCGCAAAGAGGAAATAAAAGGCAGAAGAACCATATCATGTACGACCAGCAACAAAATTGCAGAATATCCTTAAATATGTGCGATTATTCAATATTTTGAGCCTTAAAGCATGAGAGAATGATATATAAAAAATGTGATTCCGAGAACAGGGAGAGAGAGGACAAGTCCGTACTAAAGTCGTTGGGCAGGGGAGCGAAGAACCTTATTGTGATTACCGCAGCACTTGCAACTTTTACGTTTCCCTCGTCACCTCTGCTCCAATCTTCAGCAGTAAATTTCAATGACACACACGCCAAGATTACCCAAAGCCAGCCAAACAGCACAAAAACCAGCAGGGATCAGCTGGCACAAACAATCCCCTACACCGCTGTTGACGAACAAATAGGAATAACCTTTATAAACAATATGAAATCCCTAGATTATTATGTTACTGCCAAATCAGATACGGACGCGAATGGATACGGGTCGGCATTTCTCCTAAACGGCCTTACTAACAAAGGGGACTGGTTCCAGCTCGGACTGGCCTACAATTTCGGCACTACAACTGAAGAATTTGTGGTCTTCACAAGCATTCTACCTAAACAGCCGTCAAGCCAGATGCCAAAGTACAACGCATATATCGAAGCCAAATTAAATATGCCAGTCAAGATAGCGAGTGGCGACAAGATAGGGCTAAAGATGTATATACAAAATGGGAAGGTGTTTTGTGTTGCGAGGGACGTAACGCAAAACGCACAGGCCGTTACCATTCTCGACGCCAAAGGGGCCACAACATTCATAGGAAACAAGACAATTGATGAAAATGGCGGTGTTTTTACCGGACTTATGACGGAGAGCTGGCATTCATTCCCAGAAAAGAATGCAATTGACACTGAGATATACACTCCCGCAACCCCTGTCGATAGTAAGGGTTGGCTGTGGATTGACGAGTTCTCTCTTCAAAACTACAGAAATCCGCACTTTCTTATCTCCAAAGACAGAATCGAAGCCATGCCACCATCCGCGCAGGCATCACTTACTGCAGAGAACATAAAAGAAGAGTATCTGCCCGGGGGCGTGTTCGTGACAGAGGACGCAAGGGTCGTAAAGAGAGAGTAAACTACCTTACTATTACCTTGTCGGAAACGTCCACTATCCTGTCCATGCTGTAGACTATGTCGTTGCCGAAACTTGTGCTTATCCTTATGAGCCCCTGCCTGCTGTCCATGCCGCTTATCTTCCCGATCATTGCGCCCAGCTCGTTTATCACAAGCTTGTTGACCATCCTCTTGGATTTCATTGTCCTCCTCTTCATGTATGCTGTCAGCCTCGAGACCGCAAAGCCTATTGCCATCGCAGCTATCATGTAGTCTATCAGCTGGCTGAAGTATATGCTGCCTATTATCCACGCAATGAAAGAGTATAGTATTATCCAGAAGATTATCGATGACGCTATGTAATTTCCGTACTTGAAGCTCCTGAAGATGTACTTTCCTGCGTTTACGTCTATTATCCTGCCTACCAGATATATTGCGAGCGTAAGCGGCAGGAGAAGCAGGAAGCCCTCGATCCCATATGCATATGCAAGCCATGCGTTGCCGAAGTTGAGCTGTATCTGGCTGAGGTAGTTGCTGTATCCTATGAACACGCTGGCTATGAAGAATATGATGGATGTAAGGTAAAAGGCAAAGCTCATCCTGTCTATGCTGAAACCGAATCCCTTGAACGAATTTATTATGAACGTCTCTATCCCGAATCCCTTGAGCACAAGGTATACCCCTATTATCCCCACGGGCAGCTCCCATCCAGTCCCGACAGCGTAGCTTATCGCGAAGAGAAGTATGAGTATGGCGGGTATGCCGAAGACTATCCTGGCATAGTGCGGCTCCTTGAGCTTCTCGAGTATCACGAAATACGTGTTCTCAAGTTTCTCGGCCTGCTTCATTGTCACGTGCTTGACGCCGTTTATCTTGACCCTAGATTCAACTATCGGCAGGACCCTGTCGTCGCTAGCGCCGTCGCTTACGAACACGCACGAATCGGCCTTGTACTCCTTCAGGACAAGGTCAAGCTGCCTTGATATCTCCCTGTCCGCGTCAAGCCCCTCGTTCTCCGAGCCGGTTATTGTCGCAAGGCTTACGATGTATCCATCCTTCTTTAAGTTGTCGTATATCTTCACTGCCTGGAAGATCGCGTTTGAATCCGTGTCCTCGGGATCCGCTAGGACGAGCTGGTTGGCAGCGTTGAGGTTCTGCACCCTTCCCATGACCGGCCCGCTTATGCCGGCCTTCCTGTAAAGGTCGTTGTCTATGTCTGTGGCGAGCACAAGTATCCTCTCGCTCCTGTCCCTGCTCTTCATCCTAAGTTCAGCCATCGGTATCAGTTAGTAATATGTGCAGCTGGATATATAAAAATTAGCAGCCGGGGAGAATTCCCAGGGAATTCCTTTTCATGGCCCGTTATCAGGTCTGGACCAGAAAAGAAGTTTGAAGATTGGCCTGACCGCGTTATGCGCCTGCGGAAGGAACGGCGGGAAGCCGTCACTGCCTTTCCATCCTGTATCTCTTCAATTCGTCTTCCCTGCCGCTCTTCCTTGCGAATACAAGATAAGCTGTGTGCCACAGCCCTTTTGTCGAGGGCCTGGTGCCTTCCTTTCTTACCAGCATCTCCCTTACCATGGCCTCTACAGTGTATATCTCTATGAACCCAAGCTTCTCGGCCTTCTCCACGAACTTCTTTACCTGCTCGGTGTGCGGTATGTAGCTTACAACGACCCCCTCATCCGCAAGCGCCTTCTTTGCGTTTCTCAGCGCCTTCTCGGAGTTCGGCATGTCCAGCGTTATGACATCGACATTATTCTCTTCTATCCTCTTTGTCACGTCGCCGAGCTTGAGCGTCAGGTTCTCCAGCCCGAGGATCTGCATGTTCCTCTGCGCTATCCTCGTGAACTCCTCCCTCGTGTCGTAGCTGTAAACATGCTTGGCTATCCTTGCGAGGCTTACTGCCAGCCAGCCGCTGCCTGTGCCGGCGTCTACGCACACGCTATCCTTTCCCACCCCGGAATACGCCACTATCATGCCTATGTCCTTTGGCAGTATGACCTGCGGCCCTCTCTTGAGCCTTCTGTAGATTGTTGGGTATATGAACATGCGATCATCATTTCTTCCTGCTTGGAGATCCTCCTTTCTTTCCAGGCTGCCTTGCCTTTCTCCTCCCTGCCTTGGCCTCTCTCTCTTTCTTGGGAATATCCGAGGCCTTTACTGCATTTATCTCCTCTTCTTTCTTTGCTTCCTGCGCCTTGGCGCCATTTGCCGATTGCGAGGCGGTCTTCCACTGCGCTTTTGTGGAACAGTTAGGATCCAGGTCCATCTCGAATACCCTCTTTCCCTTCCTTATCACCTTCACTATCGGCGTCTTGCATATCTCGCAGGTCTTTCCTGTCGGCAGTATCTTTGCGTATGTGGGAAGGGGATATGTGTTGTTGCATTGCGGCCAGTTCGCGCATGCGGCGAACTGCTTGCCGAGCCTTGACCTCTTCACCACCATGTTTCCGCCATCCTTGTTGCACGCGCCGAGTATCTCCGCTTTCTCAGCAAGCGCTATCCCTTCCTTGAGCGAGTTCCCGATGTTCTTCTCGTTCTTCCCGAACTCGCCTATTATCCTAACTATTATGTCTTTCCCCTCCTGCACGACATCCTCCTTCTTCATGCTGCCGTGCGCTATCCTGTCCATGTCCTCCTCAAGCTTCCTTGTCATCTCCTCGTCAAGTATTATGCCGCAGTACTTGTCGAGGGCCGTGAATATGCTCATGCCGAACTCGGTCGTCTCTATAATCGAGCCTTTTACATAACCTCTCTTGAACAGCGTGTCTATGACCTGCGCCCTTGTGGCCTTGGTGCCCAGGTTCCTCTTCTCGAGAAGCGCTATGAGGCTGGCCTTCGTGTACCTCTTCGGGGGCTGCGTCTTGCCTTCCTTAATCTCCACCTTCTCTGGCTTTACTTTCTCGCCTTTCTTCAGGTCTGGGAGCCCAATCTGTTCTATGTTTGCATACGGCCTGTAGAAATCTATCCATCCCTTCTCCTTTATGAAGACTCCGCGCGCATCATAGAAGTCTCCAGAGGCGTCAAGCTCCGTCTTTCCATTCCCCAGCGATGCCGATTCGGCAAAAGGCGCCATTAACAATATGTACCTCTTCTCGAGAAGCGCCCATTCCGCGAAACATGCAAGGAATCTTTTCATTATCAGGTCGTATATCCTATCTTCCTCGCCATTCAGCGCAGCTGGTTTTATCCCTGTGGGGAAGATCGCGGGATGCGCCTCGTCCTCCTTGTATCCTTCGGCAGGCTTGTACCTGCTTCCGGCAACGAGCCTGTTCGCGAGTTCCGCATACTTCTCGTTCTTTGTTATGTCCCTTATTATCTTGGGCAGATTCAGGGTGTAAGGCAGCTTCTGCGACGATGTCCTTGGATAAGATATGTACGACCTTTCATATAAGGCCTGGGCGATCGCAAGGGTTCTTGTAGGATCGATCCTCAGGGTCCTGCTTGCCTCAAGCTGCAGCGTGGTGAGGTCGAACGGGGGATTCGGCCTTATCCTCTCTTCCTTCGCCTCAATCTCCTTGACAAAGACCTCCGCCTTCTTTGTGCTCTCAAAGACCCTGGTTGCAGCTTCCTTCTCGAATATCTCCCCTCTCCTGTTCTCGAACCTGGTTCCCGAGACTACCATATTAACTTTCCAGAAAGGCTTTGAGACGAATGTCTTTATCTCGTTCTCCCTCTTTGCCAGGATTGCAAGCGCAGGCCCCTGCACCCTGCCTATGCTGAGTATCTTCTTTATGCCTATGCTCATAACCGAGCGCATCAGCGCCCTGCTCATGTTTATGCCCCACATCCAGTCAAGCATATGCCGCGTCTCGCCCGCATTGAAGTTCGCGTAGTCAAAATCAATGAGCCCCTTGTATGCCTTCTCGAGATCTTCGTTAGTCGTTGTGGAGAAATGCATCCTCTTTATCTTGTGCTCGTTTGCAATCTCGTCCGGGTTCTTCTTCAGTATGTACTTTACTATGTTCGTGCCTATGACCGTTCCCTCAAGGTCGTAGTCGCACGCGTTTATGAATTCAGCGCACTTCTTTCCGGTTATCTCGGCAAGATCAAGATACTTCTTTGTGAAGTAAGCCTCTTTCCTTACCTTGTATGCGGGCTCCCAGCCTATCTCGAATATCGGCAGGTCCCTGCCTGCGCCCTTCTGAGTGAGCGAGAAGAGGTGCCCGGCCGCAGCGACTATGAATATGTGGTCTGAATCGCGGTCGAACTCGTAGTAGCTCACTCCGTTGACGAAGTTCCTCTTCGGAGAGTTTCCGAGGGCCTGCGCTATCCTCAACGCTACGCTAGGCTTCTCTGCTATGATCAGCTTGTTCATCGCACCAGTTATTTCTTCTGCTTCCTTGCCGCCTGCTTCTGCTCAGCCTTCGGTATTATCGAGGCAAGATATATTCCCAATGCCACGGCTATCACAGCGACTATGTAGAACTCTGCGCTGCCCCCTGTCAGAAGGAACACTATGACGGCTGCTATGCTGGCTATCACCACAAGCACCGAGAACATGAAAGGGCGCATCTCTTCCTCCTTTAGGTTCAATTCCATAACATCAACACGCAAAGCTAATTTCTCTATAAACTTTAAATATCAATCCTATATAATAATATGCTGCTGATCCAATGGACATACTTGTAGTAATAGCGCTTACTCTAATATCTGCGATGATAGCAGCTTTCGCCCAGTATGTCTTCAAGTCCAGCATACCCAAATTCAAGTTCAGTGCCAAGGAAGTTGCCGGCCTTGCAAGGAACAAGTCTGTGCTTTTCGGATTGTCAGCATACGTCCTTAGCCTTGCCATATACCTTGTAGCGCTGCATTTCGGCCAGCTCTCCTACATATACCCAGTCTTCGCCAGCTCGTTCGTTTTCGTGTTCCTTATCTCGAGGTACAAGCTCAAGGAGGAGCTCACTGCCATGCGCATGGCAGGGATAGCGCTTGTCGTGCTCGGGATAGTGATAGTGTCGCTTACTTATTGATGGGAATATGAAGGAGGGCAAGAGACTTTTCGTATCGATCGCGCTCGTCAGCACGCTGCTCGGGGCTACGGGCCAGTTCCTGTTCAAGCTGGGGGTTTCGGACCTGTCGAGCATAAGCGGCACGGCCTACTATCTTGCCCTGGGAATAATGGCGTACGGCCTCTCCACAATTCTTTACTTCTACATTCTGAGCAGGGTCCACCTGAGCTGGGCGTACAGCATGGGAGGCATAAGCTACATACTGGCAAGCATCTTCGCAATGCTCTTCCTTGGAGAGAACATAGTTCCGCTTAGATGGGTTGGGATAGCCGTGATAGCGATAGGCGTGGCGCTTGTAGGACTAAGCTGACATGCAAAACCAGCTAAAAGCCAGTTACTGGAGAAGCGGCAGTTCCTAAGCATAAGTTTTGTAAGGCGCTCTTCCATTCCCAGCCGCCCATCTTCCCCTGCCCCCACATATTCCCACCCTATGCATTATCCGCAGAAAACAAAAAAACGCTATTTTGGCTCCTTCCTTGCCTCTCTCTCGCCAGCTATCATCTTTATGCCAAGCTCGGTTAACTTGTATCCTATGCTGGCGAACAGGAAAAGCACGGTGATCTCTATTCCCATATATGCTGCCGATCCTATTACGGAGTAAATGCCGTTTGCCGTGCCGCTTATGCTGCTGGATATCATGTTGGCAACTGAGGATATGTTGTTATTTCCCTGGCTTGACGAACCGCCAGCGCCTGCTACGGTAGAATAATAGGAGGCCATCTGGCCGGCATTGGCATATATGCTGTATCCCATCCCAAAAGCGGAGATGATAACTGCTATGCCTGCGATTATCAACGCATATCCAAGGTATTTGACCATAGAATCCATCCTTTCACCTCGTTATCCTGTAGCTCTTCATCCTTTCGTACAGCCTTGCGGCGTTCCTGTCCTTTATGAAATGTTCCCTTATCGGCTTTATCATCTCCTCAAGCTTTTCCGAAGCGAAGTTCTTGAGGTCAGCAGGATGTATCTTCCCGTCCTTGTAGCCCTCGACGAGTTCGCCGTAATTCTCGAACTCCACGCTCCCTCCGAACCTGCTGGGCCTCTCTATTGTTATCTGGTCGGCTTTGCTGTCCAGTATCGTAGTCTCCAGGTAGTTGAATATCGGATTCCCTTCTATTGTCCTTTCGGGGCAATAAGCGCTGTTTATCTTTTTCTTGATCTCCTCATGCGTATCGTGCACGTATATTGCTGTGCTCGGGTTTGACTTCGACATCTTGTAATCTATCATGGCTTCCTTGCTGCCGCTTGCATTACTTGGTATGCCCATCAGCCCAAGCACAAGCTTGTGGTGCACGGCAACCGGCTTCTTCCACTTGTACTTCTCGCTCGCTTCCCTTGCGAGCATGTTTGCCCTCCTCTGGTCTATCCCAAGCTGGCATATGTCTATATCCATCTCGAATATGTCTGCGGCCTGCATTAGCGGGTACATGAGCATGCCTGCGGATATGCTGTCGCCCTCCTTCCTTCCCATTATGGTTATCGCCCTCTTGACCCTGTCCAGCGTTGTGGCCTTCCCTATTCTCATTACCCTGTCCCAGTAGCCTACGTTGTCCATGAGGTCGCTTGCCCAGACTATCTCTATCCTGCTCTCATCAATCCCGCTAGCCTTCCACACTTCCATGAAATATCTTCCTGCGTCTTTTATGCTCTCCATGTCTCCCCCGAGCTTGTTGTTGAGGAAAGCGAAGTAGTCGGCAAGGTAGAGCTTGAATCTTATGCCCATGTCGAGCATCTTCTTGAGGTTCTTTGCCCTAGTGAGGCCGAAATGCATTGGCGCTATGCCAGACGGCTCAAAACCGTCGTATGCCACGGGCTTGCTGTTCGTTTCGAGAAGGCTCCTTAGCTCTTCCTCGGTGACTATCTCCTCAGCAAAGCTTTTTATTATCCCGATCTTAGATTCTATGTCCATCGCAAACAGAATAAGAATAATAGATAAAAGCTTATAACGTTTTATGAAGTAGAACTCTTGGTGCTATATTGCTTAGGACGCATTACGTCAACCAGCTTGATGAAGGGATGGACGGCAGGGAGGTGACCGTGGCGGGCTGGCTGCACGAGATAAGGGACATAGGGAAGATCGTCTTCCTTCTCCTCAGGGACCACACCGGCATAGTGCAGATCGTTGCAAAACGCGGCCTTACAGACGACAAGATAATAAGCGGCATGCTCCTCCCGAAGGAAAGCGTGATAATGATAAAGGGAATAGTCAACAGGAACGGCGAGTCGAAGAAGGGCTTCGAGATAAGGCCGCTCGAGGTGGTTAACCTGAATCCGCTCTCTGCGGCAGTGCCGTTCGAGGTGACAGGCAAGGTGCCTGCGGACATGGACGTAAGGCTAGACTACAGGTACATAGACCTCAGGAGGCTTGAGACGACCGCCATATTCAACATACAGTCAACCGTCCTCAAGGGCTTCAGGAACTCGCTGATGAAGAAGGGCTTCCAGGAGATAGTGACGCCTTCCCTCGTAGAGGCGGCTACAGAAGGCGGCACAGACCTGTTTCCGGTGCAGTACTTCGAGAAGCAGGCGTATCTCACGCAATCTCCGCAGCTGTACAAGCAGCTGGCTGTCATAGGCGGCATGGACAGGGTATTCATAGTCTCGAAGGCGCTGAGGGCCGAGAAGCACAATACGCCGTTCCACCTAAATGAATCTACGCAGATGGATATGGAGATGGGATTCGCGGACCACGAAGACGCTGTAAAGATGCTGAAGTACGTGTCGACCTCCATAATAAAAGACGTTATCAAGAGCAATGCGCATGATCTTGAAACGCTGAAAGCCGAGAGGCCAAAGACGAAGATAAAGGATATCACATACAAGGAGGCGCTGAAGGCGCTTAGCAAGGAAGGAATGGAAGTGGAGTTCGGCAGGGACATAAGCAGGGCAGAGGAAGAGGAGCTGTACAGGAAGTACGGAGACCTGATAATAATAAGGGAGTACCCCACTATGGAACGCGCTTTCTACAGCATGCCCAAGAGCGGTGAGGAAGACGTATGCAACAGCTACGACCTGCTGTTCAGGGGCCTTGAGATAGCGAGCGGCGCGCAAAGGATACACGTGCCCAACACGCTGATTGATGCGCTTACTAAGAGGGGCCTTAATCCCGAGGACTTCAAGTTCTACATCGATGCATTCAGGAACGGCGCGCCGCCGCATGCGGGCTGGAGCATAGGTCTAGAGCGCATGACCATGAAGCTTGCGGGAGCTGGCAACGTGCGTGAAGCATCAATGTTCCCACGGGACAGGACAAGGGTAAAGCCCTGAATAATGGAAAGTTCCAATTGCTTATGCGTTTGCTGCGCCAGGCAATATCGCATCTATCACCGCAACATCTGAGCCTTGCCTTGGGCAGTGACATAAACGTATCAATAAACATATTGCATAGGGCAACTACCCTCGGACAGAGGGAAAGTCACGCTCAGGGGAGACATGGCCTCTGCGATTCAACATGAATCGAAAAGCCGCATCGAAGAACTGAGAACCGGCAAAACGCATCCTTTGCGGGATGCAGTGATTGCATGACGCAGGGAAGTCCACGCCGTTTATGGGTGAGAGGATTTCACATGTATTTAGACCGCATAGTCGACTCTTTTGAATGTGGTAGGGAAGTTTTAAAAGTTATCCCTGTTCCAGTGATTGTAGATATTATTCGGTGGGATTAGGGAAGAAGCAAACTTTTCTATATTTAAGTCCGCGAAGCGATACGCAGAAAAGGCCATGATTACTGCTTGTCTCGCATTTTCGCTGACGTTCTCTGGCCACGCAGTGCAGTTTACTGCTCCTGAACCGCCAGTACGTGACACAACCAGCATATCCGCACCCGCGCAGAAATACGGCAATGGCGTATTTGCATATTTTGATATATTCAGAAAATACAAGGGCAAGATCCTTTTTGACAATGTGCTCATGAAGATCAAGGATTCGGGATTCAACATACTCCTTCCACAGGTAATAACCCATCTTGGATACGCGTCTTACAAAAGCTCGATCTTGCCAGAAGACAAGAGCCTGTTCTCCGGCATAAATTCCGGCACAGATCCGCTGAAGAGCCTTATAAACCACGCCAAGAAGGAGAACATCAAGATATGGGGCTGGGCCGAACTCTTCCACGGGAACAAGAAGCTTCTCGATGCACATCCTGACTGGTTCGCCATAGGGGCTGACGGAAAGAGAACCGGCTATCTCGATTTTCTGAATCCCAAGGTGCAGGCATACACTCTTAACGCGCTCTCCGAGCTATCAAGGAATTATGCGCTCGACGGCTTGAATCTCGACATCGAGATGCCGATATCTAAAGTATCGTATTCGGAAAACGACATAAAAATGTTCGACAGTGAAACGCACTCAAACGTAACGTCGAGAACAGCCCTGGAGAACAGCAATGCATGGTATTACTGGATGAACGACAAGCTGGCCGCTTTTCTCAGAACAGCAACAGCGCGGATAAAGGAAGCGAACAAATCCATCGTAATATCATACGATGTAACTCCAACCCCATATTCCTATAGCTACTACATGGACTTCACTAGGTGGATACGCGATGGCGCTAAGCCTGACGTTGTCGATCCCATGATATACTGGGAAGATTACGGGTACAGCATCAGTTTCGTAAAGTCTTATACTGCAGAAGACGTGAACCTGCTTAAGAACAGCGGCGTAGACGTTATGACAGCGATAGGCAGGTCGTACAGCAGCGGAAAACTTTCTGGGAGCGAATGGATCAAAGGCGCAAAAGAGGCAATCTCCGGAGGATCGAAAGGCATTCTGGCATTCTCGTACATGGCCATAGAGGAGGACAGGGCGCTCCACGCATTCAAGAGATACTTAAGGGGCGGGCAGGAAAGCGGCCAGAACAGAGAGAATACAAAAACGCAGATCCCTTTGGCCCTGCCGAAAGACACGCGAGGCGGAACTGCCCCTGCAGGCAACAGCGCGCAGAACCAGTCCACTAGCAAAAACACATGGCTGAAAAGGTGAACCAGAAAGCAAGCGGTTAAGAATCATGGTCATATGATACCTGCCTTTCGGAACTGAGTCCCGATTAAAGTTATCACAACATCCTACTTTTAGACGGTAGACCACTACACGATTAAACTTAATACAACTATGGCCTATATTGCCTGTCGAAGAGTCCGAGGCAAAGAGTATTTCTTCAGGGTAGAAGGTTATAGGGAGAACGGCAAGGTAAAGCAACGTGTCTTGGAATATTACGGACGCAATGATCCACGAAAGAACCCAGACGCCAGACCCATAATCAAAAGTCAGGAACCGGACGGGTCTTACAATTTTGGCGACGTGTCTTTGGTCTACCACGCTGCCCAAAAGATAGGCTTCATGGAGTGTGTGAAAAACTATGCGCCCAAACGTCAGGGGATACCACTTAACCAGGAACTTTTTCTTACCGTGGCGCAAAGACTGCTTGACAATAGGCCAAGTTCGCCAGGCCTGTCCGCATGGGCAGAAAGCACCCATCTTCCAGAACTGTTGAATTTCAACGCCAAAAACATAACGGATGACACACAGGCGTACATGATGGACAAACTTTACAATGAGGAAAAGAACGCCGACCACCTTTACCGTATATCAATAGACCTCTACCAAAATGCCCTCAAACTGTTCGGCAAGGAAGATGACACATATTTCTATGATATTACGCCGACATATTTCGAAGGTAAACACTGCCCTATGGCGACTTTCGGGCACAATAAGGACGGAAAACTTGACAAGTTGCAGATAAACATTGCGATGATCATGAACGGCGCATACGGGCTGCCAATTGTTAGCAAGGTGTTTGAAGGCAACATTAACGACGCAAGCACAGTGCATGAAATGGCCTACTACCCAAAGGCCATAATGAAGAAAAAGAAGTGTCTGCTGATAATGGACCGTGGTTTCGAGCCGGAGAACAACATAAGGATCATCGATTCAACGAAATACGACTACATCGTTGGACTGCGATCAACGCATAAATTTGTGAGAAAACTGAAGTCGGAGACCGACTTCTCAAAAGGAAATTGGGAAACCATAAACAACAACGGCAGCGAGATAAAACTCCACAAGACGATAAAAAACATATTCGGAAAGCGGAGAATAGTGATTCTGTACTACTCACAAAAAGTGGCTGGAGAGCAGAGAGAGCGCAGGAATCTTGCAATAGAAAATGTGGTGGAAAGGCTCAAGGCACAGGGAATCGGTTTGACGTCAAAGTCAACGGAAAAGATAGTCGGGGAGTTGAAAAAGTACTTTGTGATAGAGCAGGAAGGCGAGGAAATACACTGGCGGCCGAATCAGATACAAATCAACAAGGCTGAACGTGACGACGGAAAGTTCTGCCTGATGACAAACAAAGACATAAAACCAAAAGATGCCTTCAGCCTTTACTTTTCAAAGGACAAGATAGAAAAGAGGTTCGGGGACATGAAGCAGAGTGGCAACATGCGGCCCGTATACAAAAAGCTGACGGACCACGTGATTGCCGACGTCTTTATCAGTCACGTTGCGCTGCTCTTGATGCGAGTGGTAGAACACCTTGCACGGCAGAAAAAAAATCGATAAAACTTGGAATGGTTTATCATCCGAAAACGCAAACATCCGGCTGATTAAATACAAACTTCCCGATGGGAAAAGCAAATTCCAGATAGTCTCTAATAACGAATTCCAGAGAAGTGTCGTCAGTAAATTCGACCTATATCGTTATGCGCCTGTTTATACAACAAGCCTTAAATGAA
>JAJYVZ010000023.1 GCA_021791725.1 Microcaldota archaeon
GAGAGGGAGATAAGCAGAGTCCTAAATACCTATATTTCTAGTGCTTTTTATACACTACGTTCATTATCTTATCCTGCAGTTTGCTGAGGGTTACTGTTGTATTCCAACTAAAATCTGACTGTGTATCATGAAGGTAAACATTATATCCTGATTTCAATTTATCCAACGCCTCCACTGCGGATATGTCTAATTTTCTAAGTTTATAAGATAACAAGGCTAGTATTGCATAAGAAAGATAGCATATCTTCACATGGGATCGTATATGCGATTGCATCCATACTCTGACGGGTCTCAATGAGAGAATACCTTTCATCTGCCTAAATGCTCTCTCGATAACATCCTTATTGAAGTATGTTCTGATTACATCTTCATCTTCCATATTTGTATTATGATAAATCAACGAATAACCTAGATATTTTGCAACACCTTCTTTCTTATGTAGGTCGTAGTATCTTGTTCGTTTCAGTACCTCAAGTGAAGGATTGTATATTACTAGAAGTTTACCACTTCTGTATCTAAATGATTTGACATATACCTCTGTGTTTTTCAGTTTGACCCTATTTGCTATCGAATATAGCTGTTCCTTGTCTAATTTTTCTAAGAATCTCTTCTGGAAATATTTGTCTCTCTTAATTCCCGCAATCGTCTTCAATTTAAGAGAAAGTATGTTGGAAAGATTTTCATTTGTCAGAAATCCCCTATCCATTATTGTAGGGTCACTCTTCAGTTCCCATAGCCGTGGAAGAAGGTCACTAAATATTTTTATGTTGGAGATATTACCTTCATATGTATTGTGAAATAAAGGGAATCCATATTGTTTTGTAACTGCAAGTCCTATTTGTACTAGTTTTTTAACTTTGTCTTCTTTTCCTTTTCTGGGTTTGCCAGGTACTTTTCTACCTTCAAAGTATGTGTCAGTTACGTCGATAACTATGGATTTTGTATCCTTTTCGTACAGTAGAAGTTTGTTTCTTATTTTATCTTCTATTTCTCTGAAATTTGCATCGTCAAACTTCGATAGAGCTTCATATAACTTTGCCGTGGAGATATTCTCAAGTTCCAATATCTTTGGTATTTCAGTACTGCTCAACCATTCTTCAAGTTTATTTATTCCAGGCCTATCAAGAAGCTGCGCATATGTGAAGATCAATATCTCTTTTGGTATCGTGTCTTTAAATCCTAACTGAGAAGCAAGTGAATCTATCAATTTGACGTCTAAGTATCTTTTGACCTCTACGGCCCTTATGTTTGAGGTGTAAGTTTTACGGCCTGCTTCTCCATTCACTTCCCTTCCGACATAACGTATCACATGCTGCCTAATCTTACCATTCTCCCTTTTTGACTCTACCTCAGCGAGATAGACTCCAGACTTCTTTTTTATTCGACGTATGAAGCTCATGTAATGTATAATATTATACACTACAAATATAAATCTATCGGTATTCTATGTTACTGAAAGTAGTCGACAAAGTATAGGTTTTCAACCGTAGTGTATAAAAATAGCCTTAATCATAGGTTATTAATAATGTTAGGATATCTCTCTATTATGTCTTCCATGATAATTTTATAATATAAAGAGTATAAATATTTATCGTATTAAAATTAAAATTCTTTTAATAATTATTTTATATAAGCCACGCCACTGGACGACGGCAGGAGATAGACGGAGGAATAAACAGCAGAAAGTGCCAAACAGCAATATGCTTTTCCGCCCGTATGGGCAGTATCTCATATCGTGAGCAGGCTTAGCTTCCGAGTTCGGAATGGGTTCGGGCGTTGCCCTGCTCCTATGGCCGTTTGACGGTAACTATATGCTCAGAAAGGTTTAAATAGATTATACAGAAAGTTATCGTGATGGAGAGGAAGGTGTGCCTGTCGTTCGGCGGCAGTGTGTTCTCGAAGAAAGATGGCTTCAACACAGGGTACATACACGGAATGGCGAACCTCATCAAATCCTACAAGGACACGAAGTTCATAATAGTCGTTGGTGGGGGTTATGCGAGCAGGGAGTACATAGGCAACGCTTCAAAGGTCATAGAGAACAACTTCGTGCTTGACCAGATAGGGATAATGTTCACCAAGATGAATGCGATGCTTCTGAGAAACTTCCTGAGCAGATACATCAACGGGGTTTACTACGACCATATAAATGATATAAACAACCTCCAGGACGTTTTGACGGAGAACAGGGTAGTTGTATTCGGAGGCATGACACCGGGAATAACCACCGATTCGGTAGCTGTTCTTGCATGCGAGGCGACCGGCTGCAAAAGAATGATAAACATAAGCAGAGAGGCTTACATATATGACAGAAATCCGAATGAGAAAGGGGCGAAGCGGCTTGAGAGGCTTGGCTACGACACGCTTATAGCCAGGGCTTCAAAAGACGATCAGAGGAATGCCGGATCGAATTTCGTTTTCGACATAGTCGCCTGCAAACTCGCAAAGAGGTCAAAGACCGAGATATCTTTTGTCGATGACGACATAGAGAATCTTCGGGCTGCGATAGACGGGAAGAGGCACCGGGGAAGCCTTGTAAAGTAAGAACGTGCTGTTTTTCGGTGATCTGTTGGGCAATGCTGGCGACAGACTGAGGAAAGCGCTGATAAGAAATAGGAGGAGATTCGGCAGGGTAATACGCGGCATAGAATACAGAGACAACGATATTCTCATTTTTGACCTTACCAAAAGGAACAGGCAGCTCATGAGAATAATAGATTCTGCAGCCGAGGTTAAAGATAAGTACATAAAAGCGGAGATAAAGGCAAAACGCGCAAAGATTGGGATAGGCAGATACAACGAGCAGAGGCCGGTATATGGATGGAGCGGTTTATTCAACGGAGATGGCACTGAGAGAGATATACATCTCGGCACAGATATATTTGTGCCAAAAGGCACAACGGTAGCTGCTTTTTACGCAGGGCGGGTTCATTCGTTTATGGACAACGATAGACCAGGGGATTATGGCCCTACAGTGATACTGGAGCACAGGCTTGACGGCATAAAATTTTATACGCTGTACGGGCATCTCAGCAGATCGTCACTGAAAGGAAAGAGAAAGGGGAAGGCCATAGGCAAGGGCGAGACTATCGGATATGTGGGGGGCATCGGAGAGAATGGCGGATGGCCAGAGCACGTGCATCTGCAGGTAATAAGGAGGATTGAAATTGGTGCAGGTGATTTTCCGGGAGTAGCAAGTAGGAAGACTTTAAGAAGGTATCTTGCTCTGTGCCCTGACCCGAATTTAATACTCAATGTCAAGCAGTAAACCTAAGCCAGACTCGACTATTTCAAGTTAGGATTCTCGCCTTTATGACGCTGCTAGTCTTGGTATGCCAGGTTTAGTTGCCAAAACCGGGCCTGGATTTTACCGACGACAAAATAGGCTTGGGGTCACGGGGATTTGAACCCCGACCAACAGGTAACTTCTATTTCACAAATCATCGCTCCAAATCCTAATCATAGCAATTGCTCATATGTTTTTGAACATCTGGAGCCTGCTGCGCTGCCGAGTTACGCTATAACCCCTTCTGCACGTATATATCGAACCATTATTTTATATTCTTATACCACGAGAACACATACGTGGGATCATGATAAAGTGCTTTGTGTTCGATCTCGGAGGGGTGGTTGTCAACTATAAAAATGAGTACTACTTTGAATATCTGTCACGAATCTGCGGGCGCAGCAAGACAGAGATAGATTTCATTCTCACCCCTATGATATTCAGGTTCGAGACCGGCGCCATAGGCGAGGGAAGGTTCGAATTAGAGGTATCTAAGGCGCTCTCGATAAAAAGGAGCAATGTAGGATGGGTTGATTTTTACAAGCAGAAATCCACCATAAACAAAGGCGTGTTGGAGTTGATAAAGGAATTGCACAAATGGTATACGACCGCTTTCCTCTCCAATGTGGACAAATCAAGATACCTTCTCACTATGAGGAGAATAGATACATCGATATTCGATTACAGATTCGGATCGTGCTACCTCAATTTATACAAACCGCATGCGGCGATATACAAGTTTGTGCTCACACGAATGGGCTTCAGGCCGGAAGAGACGGTTTTTATAGACGACAGGAAGGACAATGTTTATGGTGCCAGGTGTGTTGGTATGCATGCCATAAGGTTCACTGGCCTCAAGGATGTCAGAACCAGGATAAATGCGTTGATTGGGCGTTGATTTTTTGGGAATCGCTGATATCGGGATCGTCTTCGCTAAACGATGGATCGCTGGTGTGCGCCTTGAAGATGCGATAACGCGGGCAAGGGAACTCAACAAATATGGGGAGAGCGTAACCATAAATTATCTGGGCGAGCACGTATCAGACCCAAGGAAGGTGGAAAAGACGGTTTTGGTTTATGAGGCGCTATTGAGACGGATGCATTATGAGGATATACGCGGGAGCATCTCGCTAAAGCCGACCCAGTTGGGGCTGTACATAAGTAGTTCGTTATTCCGCAGGAATTATAGGCGGATTACCTCTGATGCAAAGAGATACGGCATATTCGCGTGGCTTGACATGGAAGACGGCCGGTATACCGATGCTACGATAGCAAGCTATCTTAAGATTCATAGGGAATATAGCAATAGCGGCATAGCGATACAGGCAAACCTCAGGAGGAGCAGCAAGGATGCTGAGATGATAGCTGGCAGAAGGGGTGTTGTGAGGCTTGTGAAGGGAGCGTATAAAGAGGATGTCTCAATAGCATATGGCAGCAGGAAGGAGGTGGATGACGCTTACATACGAATCATGAGATATCTGTTCATGCATTCTTCAGGATTCACGATAGCGACACACGACATGGCAATTATAAAGATTGCGCTTGCGCTGGAGAGGAAATCTGATGCTGAGGTAAGTTTCTCTATGCTGAACGGGATAAACAACGAATATGCAAAACAGCTCGCCAAGAAGAGCAAAGTTGACGTTTACGTGCCTTTTGGGGAGGAATGGCTGCCATATGCGGTAAGGAGACTGCGCAGCATCAGTAACATTAAACGCGTTCTTTCATCGCTGCTCACAGAATGAATGTTGGAAAGTTTTTAAAAGAGCAACCATCATATTATAGGAATTGGTATAATCTAGTAATATGCTCTGCGCTTGAATTATGGCAGATTGCGTACATGGCCGCATAGTATTGGCGTTTTGATGGAAAAAGATGGCGAAAAAGGAGCAGGGGCGAAGAGGGCGGATGATTTCTCAAAATGGTACGTAGACGTACTTACAAGATCCGGGTTCATAGACTACAGCGACGTGTCAGGGGCAATGGTGCTAAGGCCTGCAGCCTATTTTGCGTGGCAGAAGATTTCGGAGGTCGTGGACAAGAAGTTCAGGGAATCCGGGATAGAGAATGTCTACTTCCCGCTGTTCATACCGGAGAGATTCCTGAAGATGGAGCAGGAGCATTTCGAGGGGTTCATGCCGGAAGTAGCATGGGTTACCGAAGCAGGGAACAGCAAGCTAAACGAGAGGCTGGCGGTAAGGCCCACTTCTGAAGCCATAATGTACCCTAGCTATTCCAAATGGGTTAGGTCGTGGAGGGACCTGCCCATACGCTACAACCAGTGGAACAACGTAGTAAGATGGGAATTCAAGCATCCCATGCCCTTCATACGAACCAGGGAATTCCTCTGGAATGAGGGGCACAGCGCTTTCGCCACTGAGGAAGAGGCAAGAAAAGAAAAGGACGAGATAATCAAGATATACGTAGATGTGCTTAGGGAGTACCTTGCTCTTCCGGGGATAGTCGGTTTAAAATCTGAGCATGAGAAGTTTGCCGGTGCGGTAGAGAGCTACAGCATAGAGCATATCATGCCTGACGGATGGGCGATACAGGGCCCCGACTTCCACATAGACGGTCAGAACTTCTCCAAGCCCTTCGATATCAAGTTTCTGGACAGGGAAGGGAAGACGGCGCACGCATGGCAGAATACATTTGCCATAACGACAAGGGAGATAGGCATAATGATAGCAACGCACGGTGATGACAGGGGACTTGTAATGCCACCGAAACTGGCTTATGTACAGATAGTTATAGTGCCGATATACAAGGATGAAAGCAAGGACAGGATCATGGCCTACGCCAGGAAGATAGAAAAAGAGTTAAAAGGGAGGTATAGAGTGGTTCTGGATAAGAGGGACACTTATTCCCCTGGATTCAAATTCAATGAATGGGAGTTGAAGGGAGTTCCGGTAAGGATAGAGGTCGGCCCAAAGGACGTGGAAGCGGATAAAGCGGTGGTAGTCAGGAGGGATACGCTTGAGAAGAGGGGCGTGCAGGTAGAAAGTATCTCAAAAGAGATGGATAAGCTTATGGAGGACATAAACGTGAAGCTTTATGAGAAGGCGAGCGCATTCCTGAAGAGAAGCATTCACGAGGTCGATGATTACAGGGAGTTCAAGAGAGTGCTTGATGGGGACAGGGGCTTTGTGAGTGCGCAGTGGTGTGGAAGCACTGAATGCGAAGCAAAGGTCAAGGAGGAGACAGGCGCAAAGATAACAAACGTGCCGATTACGGAGAGGAAGCTTGAAAAGGGAAGATGCATATACTGCGGAAAGGACGCAAAAGCAAGAGCGAACTTTGCCAGATCCTATTGACCTTCGGCCGCTGGTTGGCGCCACTACCTGTCAGAGACTCTCTTTTTCATCACTAGTCAGAAATACCTCTTGTCTCATCATGCGTATACTATTCTACCAGAACAGGCTAAATGCCTTTGCAAGAGATTTGCCACATATGTCGAAGAAACCCATCTCTGCATATTCCAGACCTCTTTTGATGGCTTTATTCCCTGCCAAGCATAAACTTCCATAGGGGCATTATTTTAATCTTCTTGCCTTTGTACGTTTCTGTGCCGTTCTCGTTCAATGTTATGACATAAAGGTTCTTGCAACGAAGTTTTTCCGATGCAAGATGCAGAGCTTTAAATTCCCTTTCTTTAGTCGAGAAATCGCCCAGGCTATAAGCTGCTTGTATAAGCGATTTTACAGAATCTCCCTTTGAGACTACAAAATCGACTTCGGCGCTTTGATCATTATAATATGCCAGTTTTATTCCCTCCCTTCTGTATAATGAATTGAATACTGCATTTTCAAAGAGTTTGCTGTTTTGTGCATTACTTGCTGCACAAATACCATTATCAAGCATGTAAAATTTTGATACGCTTTGTTCTTCTTTTACAACGGATTTTGAATATTTCTTTAGTTCCGCAACTACAAAAGCGTCATTAATTGCTTGTATGTATGTGTATAGTGTATTCTTGCTTACCGTATAGCCGTTTGATTTGAGGAAATTAAAGAATTTATGTGTTGAAAATTCAAAAGATGACGATAGGGAATTTACAAGAAGCCTAAGCACCTTTATGTTCCTTATCCCATAGCGTTCAATTATGTCCCTTTGCAAAGTAACATCAATAAGCTCTCTTAGCAGCTTTTCCTTATCTCCGGAAGATAGCGCAACTTCGGGATAACCGCCAAATTTGACATATTCCAAGGCCACCTTTGCCAGGTTGCTCTCTTCTGCAGAAGACAGGAATTTACTCGGCTTTGTCCCTTTGAACTCCAAAAACTCCTGGAAATCCAAAGTTAGAAGGGAATAAGATAGAGACCTTCCTCTCATAGATGTAGCTATCTCCTTGCTTAGCAACTTCGATGATGACCCGCTGAGGAATATTTGAGCGTTAATGCTATCAAGTATATTCCTTATGAAGCGTTCCCAGCCATTTATTTCCTGTATCTCGTCAAAGAACAACCACGTCTTCTCATTCCTTTTTGAAGGGTAAATGTCAAAATATACATCAAGTATCTTCACGAGTTCCGAGGAAGCGGCATTTTCGAAAGTAAAATCCTCGAAGTTTATATATAGTATATTGCTTTTGTCTATTCCTTTATCCAGAAGCTTTTGTATCGTATGGAAAAGAAGATATGATTTTCCTGCTCTTCTTGGACCAATCACCGTTATTGCCCTCTTTATGCTTAAGTTCGCTGGCAATTCCAGTTTTCTATTGAATATAGGGTACGGCAATTTGGACTGATGGAAATCCTTTATCAGTCTTGCAATATTTTCTTTATCCAGCATAGTATTATATATAAGGAAAGATTTATAAATTCTTTCCCTATATGTAGAACCAGGTATGCGTGAATTTATTTTTGCCTGCGTTACACTTATTATATTATCTCTTCGGCGGCAGTAAAGTCAACTGCCTTCAGGAGTATTTCGATGCAAAGCGGTATGTTTGTTGAAATGTTATTCTGCCCCGGCGAGGTTTGGAGGATGCTTATGATATTCAAAATTGACTACCACAACGTATTGAGCATCTACATAAACTCTTTTGTGATAATTTCCACTGAAGAATCCCTTTTGCATACACACTTTTACGACGTCACAGAGCCGAAGGTCGCAGAAGGCATAATTCCTCCTGGCGGATAGGCGCGGGCTCTCTCCCAATTAATGTATAGGTCGTATAGAGTACCAGAATTACCAGTAGAACCTACATTTGAAAGATATATTTCACTTCCGCTTGTTATTGGTTGTGTTGTTACTGTTCCACTATATCCACCGCTTGTGGAATAAAGTTGTGGGGCAATATACCCAGTCCATGATGTAGAGGAAATTCCTGTAAATGTAACCGAACCATAAACCCAGCTTGTTACTGCTGAACCCTGAGGATTTAAATCAGCGGCACCCGATCCCGGACTTGCATATTCTTCTTGTGAGAAATAGGTTCCTCCTCCATTATTAAAACCCATAGTCACTCCAATTCCAGATGACGATGTTATTGTAGTACTTGTCAACATTCCTGCAATTCCTTGTCCAATGTCTGTGTCGCCATGGAGCTGGGCTGACCCTTCCACTATGCTTGGCTGTAATGGATATCCCTTATTATAAACAAATGGAACATAATATCCAGGGTATGTGGATGCATAGCCGGTTACATATATAACATCTCCTGCATTCCCATTCGGCATAGTTATTCCTGTTACGTGCGACAAGGTATAGCCGCTTGTTACGGTGAAATCTGACGAATCTCCATTGAAGTAAGCCAAGAACACGTTCTTTCCGTTGTCGTATTCGGCATACGTAGGGCTGAGCTGCGGGGCCATTCCTATCGGGCCACTAGAAGAGACTATCGGAAAAGGCAGGAAGTTCATGTATATCGTGTTTGACGCGCCTGCCGGAATCGTGAACGGAAGATTAAGCCATACTACGGTGTTGGCGGCATGCGAGGACGCCCCGGACTCTATCCATGCCTGTATCTGCGCGCCCTGGGCCCTCGGGCCCGTAGTGAATTCGATGTTGGTTATGTTTGCGGATTCGTAGGAATCGTACCCGGATGAGATGCTGTTGAAAGATATCATCTCCTGGAATGGCGTGTTGGCAGGCGTGGACTGGGAATTTGCAAGGGTTATCGGGAGGTAATGGATTGAGATTGGCGTGACGGTAGCGCTTATTGCGCCGCCGTATATTACGTTGTCTGAATATAGGTCGCAGTTTGATTTATTCTGCAGGGAAAGGGCCTGGGAGCAGAACTGGAGGCTTATGAAATAGTTTGCCTTTGCGCTGATATAAGGATTCAGCGATCTTGGGAACTCTATCTGGCACATAAACTGCTGGCCGGGCTGCACGTATGCTGGCGTGCAGTTCCCTGCTGCCGCATAATCTATTGTGTTGACTATGACGTTTGCGCTTATTATGTTTACAGGTACGCTCTGCGCGTTGGATAGCCTGAGGATTACGAGGGAATATCCTTTGCTCACGTTGGAGTAGTAGAAGGCGCCCAGGCAGTTCAGCCCGCCGAACGGGGAGCATTGCGATGGGATGATGTTGTTCGGGATTGCTGAGAAGAACACCAGTATTGCTATTACTACGCCCAGAACGATAAACATAAATCCATATACGGAAAGGAACTCTATCGCTGATTGGCCCTTCATGATATCGGATAGGAATAGTGAGGGAAATCCAATATAATAACATTTTGGTTTGTTCATGGATGGCGACGTATTGTATATGCGCCCAGTGAAGAGGTTTGGCCAGAACTTCCTGGTAAATGGCGCGATAGCCAGGATAGAGGCTGCACACGCCATAGGACGGGGCGTGATAGAGATCGGACCAGGTTATGGAATCCTGACAAAAGAGCTGTGCAAGGTCGCAGATTCTGTAATTGCGGTGGAGAGAGATCGCAGCCTGTTCCGTCACCTCAAATCAGCCATAAAGTCAAGGAAACTGACGCTGATAAATGCTGACTTCTTTGGAGTGCCTGGAGATGAGATCATCAGGACTGGAAACGAGATACTTATATCAAACGTGCCTTACAACCTCTCCAGCAAGACCATAGAATGGCTTGCGGAGAAGGGGATTGAGGCGGTGCTGTGCCTGCAGAAAGAATTCGTGGACCGCATGCTGGCAAAGCACGGCTCCGACGATTACTCGAGGCTGAGTGTCACAACGTCGCTCATGTTTTCTGTAACAAGGATAATAAATGTCGGAAGGGGGAATTTCAGGCCCATGCCAAAGGTCGATTCCGCAATCGTATACATGAAGCCAAAGAAGAGCGCGGTGTCAAGAGAGGACCTCAGGATAATAGGGCTGCTGATGCAGCACAAGAACAAGACCCTGAAGAAGGCCGTTGTGGATTCCAGAAGGTCGATTTGCAGTAATGAGAGAGCCGTTGTGAGCCTGTCAGATACGCTCAAGCTCAAGTCAAGCAGGGTCTTTGCGCTAAGCCCTGATGAATTGCTTGGCGTATCGCGCGATATCCAATCGTTCATCTCCGGAATAGGGAATTGCGCTTAAAGGATTTCTGATTTTGTATTCTGCGTGCCCCGCTGCATATTTATACCTTTTTTCTCCCAATATACTGGAGGGGCGTAAGATGACTCTGGTAAAACTCCAAAAGGTAATGAATAACGAGATAGCAAAACGCGTCTTCCTTAGCAGGCCTCCTGAGCCCCCTCCGGAATATCTTGTCAATGACCCTACCAATTCCATATTCGTAGGCATAACCAAGCTGTTCGGGGCGCCATTTTCATGGTCATTTGCAAATCTTACAAATCCGCACATAGCGGTTGTCGGGATAACCGGAGCGGGAAAGAGCTATTTCGTAAAGACGTTCCTTCTCAGGGCGAGCTATATCTGGAAGGCGAATGCGATAATAATAGACTGGGCCGGAGAGTACAACGGCTGGGTCAAGCAGAGCGGCGGGAAGATTGTCTCGCTTGGCAAGGGCGACTTCATAAACATAATGGACCTTTCCGGGATGAAGCCCCTTGACAGGACGAAGCAGATAATGACTTCGCTGGATATACTTACTGACCTGGGAAATTATCCTGAGCAGAAGAGGCTTACAGAGGAGGCGCTGGAGCAGGCTTACGTAAATGCAGGCTTCCCCCTTGCCGAGGTTCCCGACCAGTCAAAGGAAGCGCCGACGATAAAAGATGTGATATACCTTCTTGACGAGAAAGTGCAGGAAGGAACTTACCAGTATCCGTTCGAGCTGGAGAATGCCGTATTCAGACTCAGGCAGTTTGCCAGGGAAGGCGAGGACTACTTCGCGAAGAAGAGCACCGTGGACATGGGCAGGCTCTCCTCTTCGGGGCTTGTAGACATAGATCTTTCCGGCCTCCCTGACGAAAAATTCAGGGCCCTTGCAGCCCTGTTCATCCTACAATCGCTGAAGGAGAAGATGAGGATGGAGGGATGGAATGCGGCGAAAGGGATAAAGGCCTTCGTTGTGCTTGACGAGGCGTGGAAGATCGCGCAGGACGAGAGGAGCGACGCTATTACGGTGGTCAGGGAAGGCAGGAAATACCAGTTCGGGCTCATAGTCGCATCGCAGAACCCCACGGACATAAACGAGCAGATATTCTCAAACGTCGGAACAACGATAATGCTCAGGATAAAGTTTGAGAAGTTCATGGATTTTCTGCAGGGCTCGCTCAACTTCTCGGACCACATAAGGAGCGAGATCTCCAAGTTTGCGGTGGGGCAGGCCGCGATAGACATGTCTTTCCAGACCTCTGTGCAGTTCCCCGAGGTCTTCGTGCTCGATAGGGTCATAGGGGAGATACCGCTAAACATGTATTCGATAACGACGGTGGAGATACTGACGCAGGAGGAGATGGTGAATCCGGATATAAAAAAGGAGTTCAGCTTCGAGAGGAACGACCTGAGGAGCAGGATGATACAGTACAACATAGGCGCAGCGGCGATAAACAGCATGCTTGCCGCACTCGACGAGAAGAACAGGTTTGGGGACATACGGCTGGTCGTAGAGGTGCTGGTGAGACACGGCGTAGACAGGAATACCGTAATAGAGTGGTTTAGGAGCATAGGCATGAATGACGAGATAATAGCCAGGCTCTTCATAAAATAGCGATTTGATGGCAGACACATTCGTGGTCAACAGGATAGCGTTCAGGAGGATGCTTGCCGCTCTGGGGGTCAGCGACAGGAACATGGACGCCCTTGAGGCGCAGCTCAATAAGGAGCATAGGCACGTGAACTCCGTGGCATTGGCAGGCACGCTGCAGAGGCTTGGTCTTTCGCAGGATAGGATAAAGAACGTATTCAGGAGAATAGGGATAGACGATGTGACGATAACCAGCATACTTAATACGCTCGACGAGGAGAAGATACTGGAGACGTTCGGAAAGGTAGTAGAACTTGACTTGAATGAGTAGCATGGCTGAAGCTAAGACGTATTGCATTATGTGCGGCGAGGAGAGAAAGGGACTTGCGGTGAGGGAGGACTGGGTGCTCAGGATTCTCAGGGGCGTGAAGAAGGCCGTGACGAAAAAAACGAGCAACGATCTGGTGGTGTGCAGGGGGTGCTACCCAAATTATGAGAAGAGGAGAAACAGGTTCTCGTGGAGGAAGAAGATGAATATAGCGCTGGGGCTTCTGTTCGCCGCGTTTTCTCTGATAATCGCCCCGGAGTTAGTAGTGCTGCTTATGGACATCGCCGTCATAATCCTGCTCTATGCCTTTGCGCTCCTGAGTTATACCCCTGACGTGGATACTAGCGGCAGCACAAGGGATAAAAGCAGGAAGAACGAAAGATAGTGTGGGGCTATGGCTGACGAGATAACTGCACCGAAAGTCGAGACGGTATCCTTCTCCGGAAACATGGTAGGCACAAAAGAGGAGATGAAAGGCAAGCTTACCGCAATCCCATTTCTGTCGGTGAAGATTGACGGGGATTCTCTGCTTGCGACGAAGGTTGAGAGCAGGAACATACGGAAGATGCCGTTCCTTTTCTACATAATGAGGATATCCGGGAAGAGCCTTGAGATAACGTATTCCATAGCGCCGGACACGAGCGAAAGCATGCGGAGACTGACGGTGCTCAAGGACGCGATGTCCCTACTCGCGGTTGTATACGATGATTTCAGGGTGGAGGAGAATGTTTTCTTCCAGTATGTGGATGCGGCCATAGACAGCGTAATGGGCGGCCTTACGCAGAACTACAGCTCGCTGTTCAACAGCCATGAAGCGCTTCTAAATGAGTACAGGGAGATGAAGAAGCTCAATGCGGAGCTTGCCGCGTCGAACAGAAACCTGACCATACAGGCCACGCAGCTGAACGACGAGAATGCCGAACTCAAGGACAAGGTTGCAAAACTCGAAACGTATTCTGATCAGTCCCTCATGGCAATGATACAGGACTGGATAGAATCACACAACAATTCCATAGATATAGAGGAGTTCTCTAAGGCATACAAGCTGTCGACCCCCAGGATAGAGCTCATGCTTGACAAGATGGTGTCGCTTGGATACCTTGAGCTGAGGGGCTGAGCGTATGGAATACAGGGCTAACATAACCAGGAGGGTCAAGACAACCAGGACATACGTGGTGCTGAAGAGGGTGAACGAAAGGACAAATGCCTTCTCACGGATGATACAGAGAATGATAGACAAGTATATAATCAAGAAAACCGTGTGATGCTGGTAAACTACCCCATTGCAAGCAATGGGGCATTCCATGATTGATTTGCATGTCGCACAGCAACGTTGGGCAAACCAACCTCATCGGAATGCATG
>JAJYVZ010000024.1 GCA_021791725.1 Microcaldota archaeon
GACGACGTAAGACCTTCCGCAAGGAAGGCGGTTGCCGAAGAAGCAGGAACTATATGGGTGGAATCATGACGACCAATCATAGCCACTCTGGAAGCTCCCAACCTTCAGTTGGGAGAGGATGTCACTTAATCGTCCATGGAAGCATATTCATTTACCAACTCGAACAGTATAGGCCCTGGTCATGAGGAAAACCAGGACTCATACCTTGTGGACAAAGAGAATGCTATGTTCGCGGTTGCTGACGGCGTAGGCGGATATCTTGGTGGCAAGATTGCAAGCAAGCTAGCAATTGACATTCTCGAAGAACGTGCAGGCAGCATAAGTGACGAGAAATCGATGTCAAAGGTCCTTGAGCATATAAACAGCGCGATAATAAGGAAAGCCGACGAACTGAATTACCACATGATGGGCACTACCATAGTTGCTGCAAAGATAATCAATGGCTCTATTGTAATCGGAAACGTTGGGGACAGCGCAGCCATTCTCTTCTCTGCGAAGGGCGGAGAGGCGGTGGCCGTGTATACAGACGATTCGCTGCGTTCGAAAGATCCGGAGAATATGTGGCAGATAACACAATGTATGGGCATGATGTCAAAACCCCATACGAGGACCGAGAAGCTCAAGCGCGGCGACACGCTGCTGCTCGCGTCCGATGGAATAACAGACAATTTAAATATAAACGAGATAAAGAAATTAATAAGGAATAAAAATCCTTCAAAGGAAATTGTATCTGCCGCAATCGCATCTGGCAGGAAAAAGGACGATGCCACAGCGGTGTGCATAAAACTGTAATGGGTCCGTAACTCAGCTTGGCCAGAGTGGAAGGCTTTTAACCTTTAAGTCGTGGGTTCAAATCCCACCGGGCCCGCTAAAACTTAATAGAGAACGTGTCGGGGTAGATTTCAAGCAAGTTTTAGAGCAAGTAGACCAAGCAAGCACTTCTCGAAGGTTTACCGCTAACCGGTACCTCATATGGCTAAAAAACTTAGTATTCATATAATAATGGAGATTTCATGGCTAAGGAACTAACAGTTGTGAGCGTAACACTAATTGCGTCTATTGAAGATGGAGAAGTTATGAATCAAGTGGCTTTTGGTAGATACATCAAAACCACTCCCGAGATTATGAAGAGGACTCCGCCAGGAGGCGGTCAATTACCTAAAGAGATAGCAACAACAGAGTTATTGCTACAAATGAAATTTGATTCTTTGGTTCCTTATCAAGTAGGATCAAAATGGAAGCTTGATGTAAATAGCACGAACGGCGAACTAAAACTAACAAAAGTTTGATTGGCAATTGTATGATACGCAGTGGACCACAAGAGATGGAGAATATCTTCTGGAGAATAAATATAGAACCTGAGATGATGATACCCAGCTTTAGCCAGAGTATAATCCAAAAAGCAAATCCACGAATTAGCTACATAATACCCGATATAAAATATGTTATACCTCAAAAACCCAGCATCCAAGAAAAAACAACATGGAATTTGGATTTTTCAAACCTTAACAAAAAACAGCTAGAGAATATAGCACAGGGATTAGGATTACAAACTACATCTATAGGAAAAATAGAAATGGCAAAGACTAAGATAAAAGAATTTTTAGTGGCTAAAGGAGTGAATACAGAAGTTTTAGCCTCACTGTTCGTAGATTATGAGGATGAAAATTGGAAAGCGTTACGATTAACAATCCCAATTGATAAGGAGAGATACAACTTGGGCATGGAAGATGAAATAATAAGGAAAATGCTTGATCAACTTGGTGAAGAACTTTCAGACCGAATCGTTATTCAGATAAAACCATATTGATACGATTTAACAGGCCATGGCGACTTCATGATAACACCAAATGATTTTTTGGTTCAATCAAAAGATTTACTGAATTTATACGGCGCTAAAGAAAACAATGAAACGTACCTTAGATCTGCAGTTAGTAGGGCATATTATGCATTATTTCATGAAGCAAAAAAACAGTTGGAGGCGAAGCATAAGAGAGAATTTGATGAAGCATATGCGAAATTAACAGGACAAGGAAAGAGTACTAAAAGTACAGCGGGTGTAAGTATGCATCGTGTTGTTCGAGACGCGTTGCGAAATATTAAAAACGGGAATGCGGCTTTTATAAGCCAAAAGTTCTACGGCTACAAAGACCTAAGGAATACTGCAGATTATGAACTTAACGAAAACTTTGGATATGATGATGTTGCCGCAAAAGTGGACGGGATGCAGAATTTGATAGCGCAAATCAAAAATATTTAAAGTTCACCTAATCTCGACACGGAAGCCCACGCCGTTTACTGGTGGGAGGATGTCAGGCTGCTGAACAGCGAGATTGTGAAGCGACTTTCGGAAGCAGTGCTGTTCAAGCCTGTGCCGAGTCTGGAATGACCTTCAATCGCACTTGCTGAAGCCGCATTCCCTGCAGTACACGCATCCGTTCTCGTTCACAAGGCTCTCCTGGCTGCATCTGGGGCATTCGCTCACCCCTATCTCATCCGGACTGCTGTTTACGGACTTCAGCGTATACTTCTGCTCCTTCTTCTGCGCCTGCGCGTTTTCTGCGCTCTGCTTCAGATGCTCTGCAATGGACAGCCTCTGCTGCCCGCCTCCGCTCAGCGCAAACTCTATCGCCTTGCCTATCGCGTCAGGGACGCTTAGCAGCTTCATTCCGTTGTCCCATGATACGGTGTTGCCCCTTATCCCCTTCATCTTGATTACAACCTCTTTTGGATCGCCTCCATGCTGGAGATACATGCTCACAAGCTTGCCTATCGCCTCGCAATACGCCTTGTCCTCTGTTCCCGACCTTCCAAGGTTGATGAATACCTCTTTTATCGTGCTCTCGTCGCCGTTGACCGTGACATAAAGCGCGGTATCCGCGAAGTTGAACTTTATCGTTTCGCCTATCATGATCTTTGGCCTCCTGAATTCCTGCGCGGCAATCTCTTCTTCCTCCTTCTGCGCCTTCTCCTTTGCCATATGTTCGTCGGTTATCAGCACCCCCTCCCTTGAACCTTCCCTGTATACCGTTATGCCTTTGCATCCGGCCTTCCACGCCTGCATATATATCTTTGCGACTTCCTCAACGCTGGCATCCTCGGGAAGGTTTACTGTAGAGGAGATTGCGCTGTCTATGTGCTTCTGTATGACTCCCTGCATCTTTACCCTGAACTCCGGCTTTATCTTGTGCGCCGGCACGAAATATTCCGGAAGCTGGCCCTCGCTCTTTATGTTCTTGTTCAGCGCCATGTACTGTGCCACTGTAGGATGGTACACCTTGAAGTATTCCTGGGAGAGCGATTCCGACCTTCTCGTATAAGAGAAAGCGAATATCGGCTCTATTCCGCTAGATGTCCCGGAGAGCACCGATCCGCTGCCTACTGGCGCTACCGTGAGTATTGCGACGTTCCTCAACCCATGCTTCTTTATCTTCTCCTTAAGGCTGTCGCTCAGGGTCTGCACGAAAGGCATTGAAAGGTGCTTCTTCGCATCGAACAGCGGGAACGGCTTCTTCTCCTTGGCTATCTCCGCGCTCTCGTCGTATGCCGTGCTCTTTATCCTGTCCATTATCCTGTCAGTGAACGAGAGGCCCTGCTCCGTGTCGTACTTTATGCCCAGCATGATCATCATATCGGCCAAGCCCGTTATCCCAAGTCCTATCCTCCTGCTGCTCCTGCTCGCGTCCGACTGCTCCTTGAGCGGATGCTTCGCGTCGTTGTAGGTAAGGACGTTGTCGAGGAAGCGCACCGCATGCCTTGTCGTCTTGTCTAAATCTTCCCACATGACCGAGGCCTTGCCAGTGAACGGGTCTTTCACGAACATCTTCAGGTTTATGTGCCCCAAATCGCATGCCCCGTATGGCTGCAGAGGCTGCTCGCTGCATCCCCTGCTTACGTAGCCGTTCGTTATCCACGTGTCTGTCTCCTTCTCGTATATGTCGTAGACTGTCTCTTTGCCCATGTAATCTATCGACTTGATCTTAGAGAAGTCAGATGACGTTCCTACCGACATGTCTTTGAGGGCATCCAGCCTCTTCTGCTTCTCCGGGTGGCTTATCTGGAAAGTTGCCGCGAATCTGGCAAGATCCTGCCCGTATACGTAAAGGTTTGCCGCATCGTGCCTTGGAGTTATGATTCTATTTCCGAACTTG
Organism: Microcaldota archaeon; assembly: GCA_021791725.1. Classification (GTDB taxonomy): domain Archaea; phylum Micrarchaeota; class Micrarchaeia; order Micrarchaeales; family CABMGC01; genus JAJYVZ01. Next base: position 4,152 of record JAJYVZ010000024.1, read on the forward strand.
TGCGGCCCCTGTTTTGTGCCGTAAATCTTCGCATGTATGCCGTAAAAGAGAAGGATGGACCTTACTCCCTCGAGCAGCCTCCTGCTTGTAGACGATATCCTCATGGCCGGATTGGTCTTGTCCATGTTTATGTTTCCGTCTGTAGACACTAAGCCGTCTATTATCCCCTTGTGCATCTCCGAGTTGCTGTTTATGTAATCTATCGGTATCTCTTTCTCAAAAGATTTGGCCGGTTTTAGGAGCGTCTGGTTTAGTATGAACTCCGTGCCCTTTTTCTGCAGCAGGATATAACATCCATTGCCGCTGGCGCTTGTAATAGTTATGTTGTCCGAGACCCTCTTGAATGTTGCCATTACCTTGCCATTCCATTCCCTTTCCCTATAATCCGAGGCGATCTTCGCGTGTCCACGCGCGACAATCTTTTCCGTGTAGCATCCGTCTCCAAGGAGGACTCCGACCATGAATCCATAATTCCTGTAATCAATGCCCTTTGTATCGATTGGGTTGTCCGGAACAGAATTTATCCTTGGAACCCGTACCATGTCTCCTGGCTTTAGGTCGCAAAGCCTCTTATCCTTGTTCCAGAATTTGTCCCAGTATCTGTCCTTCCCTACCCGTCCTTCCCTGGAATGAAATATATGGCCTTTTGTCGCCTTTATCTCACAGCCGTCGGTGAATGCAACTTTGTAAACGTCCTGGGCTTCGTGCACGTATATCTCGGTTATTGGCTTCTGGGTGCCGTATGCAGTGATAACACCATCTCCAACCTTCAGCGAATCCACGCGCTTCCATCCCTCGCCTGTCATGACCATAGTCTCTCCAGTCACGCAGGGATTCGTAGTTACCACGTTCATCCCGTTGTATTCGCTTGGAGAGTATCTCACCACATTATCCCAGAACAGAAGTCCGGGCTCTGCCCAGTCCCTTGCTGAAGACACAAGCTCGTTCCAGAGATCCCTTGCCCTGACCTTCTTCTCTACCCTTCCTATCACGTCGTTCTCGAACCACAGCGTGAATTCCGTGTCGTTCTCCACGGCATTCATGAACGCGTCTGTTATCCTGACGCTTATGTTCGCGAACCTCACGTTCTTCAGGTTCCTCTTGACTTTTAAGAATTCGAATATGTCCGGATGGTCGACCCTCATGGTTATCATGAGCGCTCCTCTCCTTCCGGCCTGCCCTACGACGCCCGTTGTCTCGCTCATTATGTTCATGAACGACACCGACCCCGTGGAATACAGGGCCGAGTTATGGACAACAGCGCCATTCGGCCTCAATATGCTTATGTCTGTGCCTACACCTCCGCTGTAACTGTAAGTCCTGGCCGCTTCCTTGCACCAATCGAATATCGCTTCGAGCGAATCTGCCTTCACAGGTATGACATAGCAGTTGAGAAGCGTGACCTTCCGTCCAGGCTGTCCGGCGCCGAAAAGAATGCGGCCTCCAGGCACGAACCTGAAGTCCTTGAGCATGTTATAGAACTTCTCCTCCCATTCCTTCTTCTTGGCGCTGCTCTCCTCGGCTCCAGCCAGTTCCCTTGCCAGCCTTCTCCACATCTGGTCAGGGGTCTTCTCGAGTACCTCCCCTGAAGGCGAACGCAGCGTGTACTTTTCATAGAAAACTCTGGCTCTAAGCTCATCCCTGTTGAAAAAATCAAGGGTCTCCTTGGGTATCGAGATACTCTCGCTCTTGTCGCTCATAAAACACACCAATAAACGCAATTTCAGGCCCTTCTGCCTCTCTTCCCGCCTTTCATCATTGATACCATGCTCATGAATTCCCTAGGGGATCCGAACTCCTTGTAGACGCTGGCAAAACGTATGTATGCCACAGAATCGGCCCTAGCCAGCTCAACCATGACCAGCTCCCCTATCCTGCTGCTCTCCACACAGTCCCCAACGTTCCTGACCTTTGCCTCTATCCTATCCGCCATCTCATTCATATCCTCAGTGCCGACAGGCCTTTTCTCGCACGCTTTTATTATTCCTGCCAGCACCTTAGACCTGTCGAAGAGCTCCGTCCTCCCGTCCTTCTTCCTTACGCTTACCTCTATCCCGCTTATCCTCTCGTGCGTGGTGAATTTTCTGCTGCACGAAAGGCACCTCCTCCTTCTCATAATTGTTCCGCTGTCCATATCCCTGGAATCCTTGACCACTATGTCGCCTGACTGGCAGTATGGGCACTTCATTAAAACACACAACATATAGTATTGGGAGGAACTAATACCTCAACATATAGTAGAGGGCGCAATCGAATATTTAAACCAACTATCCAAATCCTTTTGATTCCTGTGAAAGAAAAAAACGGAAACCCTTTTTAATTTTATTATTTTCCGCAACAGGAGACCGTCAGACCAGAGATTCAGCTACGGCACATCATCCGAAGAAATCCGTCATCCTGAGCTGGCGTATGTTCGCTATGGTCTGCCATTCCTCTCTCAGGTAGGGCATCAGCACCCTGCTCTTCATGCTTTCCTTTATCGCGCCGACGGTTTTCCTGTCCGAAGGGTATCCGGATCCGAAGTCTATCCCCACCGATTCCTTTATCCTCTCTATCTCCCTGTCCCTCTCGACCTTTGCTAGTATGCTTGCAGCCGAGACTACCGGATACTTCATGTCTGCCTTGTGCTCCGAAATCAGGGTCACGCCGCGCTTCTGTCCGGAGCCCTTCTTCCCTCTCGCGGCTTCCCTTGTCGGCTTGTTGGATATTATGCCTACCCTTCTGCCGAACCTCTCCTGCACCACGTCAGGGGAATCGAGATAAAGTTTCGATATGTCTACCGATATTGAATCCAGGGCCCTGGCGAAGTATATCGCTTCTAGCTCGTTAAGGGATATGTTGCTCCTCATGGACTGGTTTATCTCGGCAGGGCTTATGTGGAATACGGAGAAGTCGTCAGAGAGTCCTATTATCTCATCGTACAAATATTCCCTCTTCCTGCCGCTAAGCATCTTCGAATCCCTAGTACCTATATCGATCAGCCTTCCCTCCTTTCCCTTCTTTATCGCTACTATGCTCACGACCAATGGTCCCAAGACTGCCCCGCGGCCCGCCTCGTCGCCGCCGGCTATTATGATAAAAAGCACCCGGCAGTCAAGCCACAGATTTCCTGTCTATCACTATGAAGTCGTTGACCGCAGTGACGGCATTATACTCCACTCTGAGTTTTCCGTCCCGTGTCTCAAGCCTGCTTACAAGGCTGCTGTCTACGTTCGGTTCTATTATCAGGGAAACAAGCTTTCCCGTGATCTCATTGATCTCAGCGTCAATGAACTTTCCCAGATAGAAACCGTCAGTAGTCATGACCTCCTTGCCCAAGAGCTGTTCCGCTATCATGTATTTTACCATGTTATCACACCACGCATGCGCTAAACATCTTATTCAATAAAATATTCTATAAATGTATATGGCTACCTGTTTTTCCGCCGGTCGCTTCAATTATCCTTTATCTGTTATAAATAAATATCTTTCGTCGAATCCGACGTAATCCCATACAACTGCCGCGCAGAACCCGCAGAAACGCTGCTTATAAATAAGATATTGCATAATATCAGATTATGGAGCGTCCAGAGGCACTAATCTTTAAGGGGAAGCCGGCAAAGATAATGATTGCTTTGTCTGATAAGAAGCAAAGCTGGTACATATCGAGCCTTGCGAAGGCCGCAGAAGCGACCTACGTCTTCACCAGCCAGTTCGTCAACAAATGCGAAGAGGCAGGCATAATATCTGTGGAGAAGCACGGCAGGACAAAGAGCATAGCGCTCACTGAGAAGGGCACGAAGATAGCCGAGGAAATGACTAGCATACTTGACGCCATAGGCAAGGGACCAGAGCAACAGCAGCCGCCGCCACAGAAGGCGCAGTGATCAGACCACGTCCAGCCTTACCTTCTTCTTGACGTAATTGAGTATGTGGCCGTAATCCCTGTAATGCGAGAAGGCCGTAATGCCAAGGGTGTACTCGCCTGCATCCGTGCCCGAATCGCCGTAAACATCTATCCTTGCCTCCTTCTCCTCGTTAGGCCCGAGAATCCCGAGCCTGAGCTCCTTCTCCTTCTCTATGCCTATGCCGCCGAAGCTTAGCTGCCTGGGCAGCTCAACGACTATCGAGGTCATGAGGGCCTCGCCAGTCTGGTTCTTGAGCTTTATCATAAGCGAGGAAGACGCCTTCCTGTTTGCGTACAGCTTGTAGGGAACGAACTCCGTCAGCAGCTTGTAAGGAGGCACATTCCCAAGCTCATCCATCACGTTCTTCTTGCCGAACAGGTCGAATGCCATGCCATCACGCTTAATGGAAAACGATAATAAGTGTCATGCAAGATATTTAAACGTAATCTCGGCAGTATTTTACCTGCTGTCTGGGCATGTGGCGCAACTTGGACAGCGCATCGGGCTTCGGACCCGAGGGTTGCGGGTTCAAATCCCGTCATGCCCGTCAATTTTAACCTTTAAGTCGTGGGTTCAAATCCCGTCATGCCCGCTACCGCAATGACGGATATCCGAGTTCAAATCCCGGCAGCCCAATTGAAATCCAGCACCTATGGCTCTGGGTTCAAAACCCGATCATGGCACACTTTCTGGTGGTACAGATAAGCGATTAAAATTTCGTTTGGGGCGTTATTAATCTGATTTACAACGCAGAAAGAAATAACGACAACGGCAGAATTGTGATACCATCTGCATTTTCAGTCTCTAACGTTTTTTTGCTAAGTAGCACCTTACCCTTTAGTTCTACGTTTGGAAAATCACTTTTGCTGACTTCATTTTGCCATTTCACTTCAAAACCGAAATCGCCAATTACGAAATCCACCTCACGTTTGCCGGAATAAAAACCAACCGCGGTTTTTGGCTCCGCGATTGTCTTGTCCTTGTTAATAAATCTGTATAGATGGTTAAACAAGATGCCCTCAACAATTTTGGATTCACCGTATTTGTCCGGCAAATTTGTCTTTTTTGCGAATAAGTTATACAGGAATGGATCGCTGAAATATACCTTTCTCCCTTTCCTGAACACGTATTTTTTGCCGGCTACTGGAAAAACGCTTTTCGATACAAACAAATCGTCGAACGCTTCAAGATACTCCCTGACAGTGACATGAGATTTTATTCCCTGCATCCTTGCAATGCTTGATAGGTTTATTTTGGAAGAATAGCTTCCCACTATTCCATAAATTATGGCCGTTGCTATCTCCACACTTCTGTTATCTTTGCTGACATCCGAGATAAACGCATTCCAGTGCACATCATACACGTCGTCGCTTATCTTACCCCTTCCAATGTAGTCGAAGATCGCATCTGGATATCCGCCGGTTTTGATATAGACCTCAAACCATTTGCCTATCTCTTCGGAGTAGGCCAGCAACCCGGTCGCAATCCTCAAGGCAGTTTTAAAGTCCTCTGCCCGATTGTTTTTTATGAAGTGCTTGAGCTCCTCTGACCCGAAACCGAGCAGGAAGTCCCTGAAGGACAATGGCAGGAATTCGAGGAACCTTATTTTTCTGCCTGGCATAAGCTCCTTTCTTAGGTTTATCGAAGATGAGCCTGTGATATATAAGATAACCTTCTTGGATTTTCCCATATCGAGAAATTGCTTTACTGCTCTCTGCCATCCGTCAACAAAGCTTACTTCATCAAGGTATACATACCTCTTATTCTCGTCAGTGACAAACGCGTCTAGTACGTCGTTTATAACTTCGAAATCCCTAACGGTGTCAAAAGAATAGTACATTATTGCAGATGGATCTATGCCCTCCGAAGTTATTTTCTTATAAATGTCATACTTCAGGGCTGTCGTCTTGCCTAACTGCCTCGGGCCTATCAGTACCTGGTTTTCGCTGCTTAAGTGAAATTGTATCCTTTCTTTGGTTTCAAGGACCTTTTTTACCTTATCATCCCTTTTTATCATGTCCTTGTCAGACCACCAAGGATTCTGAGAAGAGAGCCGCTCTATTTCCATACTTGATATTTAAATATCAAGTTATTTAAATGTTTTGATATTTGTATATCAAATGATGCTTATCTTTAACTGCGTAATGTTGGCAATGCTGCAAAGGTTTATATATGTATACTATACGTATATTATAGTGATTATATGACCAGGCCGGTCTCTCTGTCAAATGCGGCTTATTCTACGTTGCAAAAAATGAAAGGAAAGGGCATGTCCTTTTCGGATGTCATACTAAAGATGGCCGGCGAGAGCAGGCCGAAGCGCAGCTTTCTGAAGTTTGCAGGCTCCCTTAAGTCAGAGTCCATAGACCTAGAATCATTCAAAAAGCAGATTGAAGAGGACAGGAAGAAGAATACAGACAGAAAATGGTGACAGAGATGGTGGTTCTGGATACGAACGTAATAATAGACTTTTTGGATGGAAAGCAGAGCGTCGTAGAAGAAGTAAGCAAATATGCTAATTTCGAGTTTGCTACGACATTTGTCAATCAATACGAGTTACTAAAGTATAGAAAACGGTCGCACCTTGAAGATGCACTAAAAAACATAGTTATTTACCATTCAAGCGAAGCGGCAGTAATCGCATCTTCCAATGCATATAAGATTCTCAAAGAAAAAGGCAAAATCATCAGCGATAATGATCTGCTTGTTTTTGGCGTATGCCTGGCAAACAACGAAACCTTGCTCACTCAGGATGGGGATTTTAAAAACCTGCAGAGTGATAGTATAATTATAATCAAATAGGCTTTTGCGATATAGCCTCAAATCCCGTCATGCCCGTAAACATCATGACAGGGCAAGAGCCTATATTTCGTAAATATCCTTCCCATAGGCAAAACAATTTCCTCCAACCTTAGGCAACGAATTTATATTTTTCCAGAGAATCAACAGATATGGATGGGTTGAAGGAGAGAACAGAGGGAATACTGTCTGAAATAGAAAGGCAGATTAAGGACAACTTCCTTGTCAGAAAGGTAAAAAAAACAAGCAGGGGCTGGAGGACGTACCACCAAGAAAGGGCATACGAGATAAAGACCGTAATGAAGCGCCTAGGACCCATGATAAACACGGCAGCATCCGCATCCCTGCCTCCAAACTCCCGAAAAGGGCGCAAGCCGCACCTCGATCTGAACCAAAAACTTACGATATTGCTAACGCAGCAGCTGCTTGGAAACAGCAACCGGGGCATGGCATACATGCTCACCGTATTCTCATCGGTAAGCGGAATCTTCCTTAGTTATAAGACTGTGGAAAGGATGTACTCCAATCTCCAGGTATACGAAGCGCTGCTGAAACTGCGCGACATTCTAGGGAACATTACGCCATGAATTATGTCCCAGATTGGCAAGCCCTATATAAGCTAACCCGGCTATTCTTTGTGTGATAGAATGAAGAGATTTGAATGCAAAGATCTTGGCCTCTCATGCGAGTTCAGGGCGGAAGCCGAGAACGAAGAGGAGGTAGTGGCAAAGGCAGAGGAGCACGCAGCGGCAGCGCACAGCATGCCAAAGGGAGACGACACGAAGAACAGGATAAGAACTGCAGTAAAGGATGCAGCCTGAATGCCATGGTAAATGCCCCCTTGCTTTCACACCCAACGTTCCATGCAAGGGCGCGCGGCATTTTACCGTTATTTCTTGACCAAGATTAGCAATCATGGGCCGCAATTTACTGTTTTGAGACAGGTGCCCTGGTCCTCTCCACCGAATGCGCCGTTATCTCCATGCTGCAGGCGTTGTGCAATGAGCACCAGTTATAGCACTTCTCCGCCATCTTCCTGCTCTCGTAGTGCAGGCCGCATATGCGGCATGAGTATGTATTTTCCGCGATTGTTTTGGATTCCATATTTTGTCTTGCCTATTCAGTTCCCTACGTTGCTGCCGAGCAGAAAAGTCGCAGAAGGCATGACGCCGCTGGGCGGGTAGGCACGGGCTCTTATCCACCCAAGCTGGAATGTGGTTGGTTCGCCACTCTCCGCTTCGAAATAACTATTTGTCTGGCTTTCAGAAGTGCTTGAGCTAACCTCATTTGCATAATTCACATAGCCTATTGTGTCGGTCGAGGAGATATCGGCCACAGAATAAACGTTGTATTGGTTTATCGGTATCGTATATGAGCTTGAGGCTCCGGTTCCAGATACGTCTATATAAAGAGTGGTAGATGACGAGGCCGATGGATTGCTTCCTATATTTTTGTATGCGTATGCTGCCGGGTTGAGCGCAGAAACTTCCCCAATAAGCGTCTGATACGCACTTGAAGAGGCAGTGAATATGTTTGCATACGCATCGAATATGACGGGCTGCGATTGCAGACCCGAAGGCGTATTCTCATATATGCCTTCCCAATAAGCAGAGTTTGTATTTGTCACTGCGAGGTTTTGAGTATTGAATGCAAGCGTTGGCGCCTCCGGAGTCTCGCTCCATCCTGTCGGAAGGCTGCTCAATCCTCCAAATGCCTGGTAATATGAAAACACGTTCTTTCCGTCGTCGTATTCGGCATACGTAGGGCTGAGCTGCGGTGCCTCTCCGTTGTTCCCGCCGCCGAACATGTTGACTGACGTGGGCGCAAAGCCCATGTATATGTATGCATATCCGCCTGCCGGTATGGGGCTTGTCAGTTTAAGCCAGTAAACCGTGCTTGTGCTTGACGATCCGCTTGAGCTGCATGTCGTGCTGCAACTTTCCAGCCAGCTCGGTATTACCGTGCCGTTCGGATAGAAGAACTCTATGTTCTGGAGGTTGCTTGCCTCGTAGCTGGAATACGTCGCACTGTCGACCGTCAGCATATATTGGAATGGATTAGGCGTGGCCGCAGTCTGCGCGTTATAGAGCTGAATCGGCTCATAAAGAACTATGGGGGGTGGCGCTGCCTGCGGGTTGAGCAGCCCTATCGTCTGAAACTCGCTGGAGATGTGGG
>JAJYVZ010000025.1 GCA_021791725.1 Microcaldota archaeon
CGGGAGCGCGGCGGCGGGCAGCTGAGCGAGATAGGAAGGTTTTCCGGGTCTGTCCAGGGCACAGGATCTGCAGGATCTGTAGGAAACGTGTGGGTTGCAGACTACAACTCCGGAATCCTTACAAAGCTCTCCAGTTCCGGCGCCACTATAGGAACTTACACCTATACCCATCCCAGAGACATAGCGATAGACGCGAACGGAAACGTATGGATTACTGAAGGTTCAGCCGTTGCCGAATTTTCCAGCTCTCTCACTCTCTTGAGAACTTACTACGCGCCCACTACTACTGAAGGTCTGGCGATAGACGCGAACGGAAACGTATGGGTTACAACTTATGACACCCCAAACGTTCTTGAACTCTCCAATTCCGGCACCCTCATAGGAACTTACGCTGACGGTGGCGGCGGATACGGCGGTGGCATAGCGATAGACGCGAACGGAAACGTATGGTTTGCAAACTACTTCGGTGCAAGCGTTACAAAACTCTCCAGTTCCGGTACTCTCTTGGGAACTTATTATCCTGCCCCGTCAAGTGGCCCTTACGGCTTGGCGATAGACGCGAACGGAAACGTATGGGTTACAAACAGTGGTGGAGGTTACGTTACAAAGCTCTCCAGTTCCGGCGTACAAATAGGAACTTACACTGTAGGAAGCGGGCCCGAAGGCATAGCGATAGACGCGAACGGAAACGTATGGGTTGCAGACTCCGGTTCCGGAACCGTTACAGAGCTCTCCAGCTCCGGCGCCACCATAGGAACCTACACTGTAGGAACCAATCCCGAAGGCATAGCGATAGACGCGAACGGAAACGTATGGGTTGCAGATGGTTCAGGTGTTGCCGAGCTCTCCAGTTCCGGCGCCATATTGGGAACCTATAATCTTGTAGCAGGAAGCGGGTCCTACGACGTAACACTGTTTGGAAATGGAGATTTCTAAATCCTACCATGGCAGTAATCACCGCTTCTCGCCTGCGGCATGGTAAATATATCTTAGGCGAACGCTAACGCCTTCGCGTGCTGTGCGCTCCTTGGTTCGCCGTTCCATACGTTGCCTCTGCATTAGGCGTGGGGTCAGAGCACGAAGTTCTTCCTTATGAACAGCACCTTTGTAGTCTTGGTTCCGTCGTAGTTGTCGTAGCCGTCGATCAAGGCAAGGTGCATTCCGCTGCCAGGCATCCGGGCACCCCGGAGCAGATCCATTGCCCTTTCGCGCACCTGCGGATATAGGTAGTTGCCGAGCAGCACCTCATCGTCAAGCACTGTGTCCTTGCCCCCGTAAAGGTATATTATAGTCGCCTTTGCCGCGTTCTCGTCTATGCCAACCAGCGCAAGGCCGTTCTCCATAAGCAGATCGTTCAGGACCAGCATCTCGAGTTCATCTGCATTGTAAGATATTATTCCGTTATTGACTGCAATGTCCTGCGGCTCGGAAAGATACGGGCCTTCGGTAAGATACATGTTGTATCTCCTTACGCTTAGGCTTGTGTACTTGTTTGGGATTGGCACGCAACCAAATACAAATTCGCAGCCCAGGTTTTTATCGCTATCGCTCTTGATCTGAACAGCATATCCCATGCGTTTGCCTAGTCTCAGCAATCTGGTTCTCAGCCAAAATCCTTGCATAACGGGATGCAATCAGATAGTAATATAAATTATTCAAGAGATAAGAATAACATCAATAGCGTGGTTTCCTGGAACTGAACCCTGACGAATATGACGTATTCAAGCCCAAGATAGCCGTTGTCGGGGTTGGCGGAGGGGGGAACAACACCGTAAACCGGCTTAGCAGGATAGACGTAAAGGGTGCGAAGCTCTTCGGGTTCAACACCGACAGGCTGCATCTCAACACGCTGAGCCCAAACATAAACAAACTGGTTCTCGGGGAATCGATAACGCGCGGATTGGGCGCCGGGGGATTTCCGGAGATGGGGGAGAAAGCGGCATCCATATCAATCCCGGCGATAGAGGAGATGCTTTACGGTCTTGACCTAGTGTTCCTTACTGCAGGAATGGGAGGCGGGACAGGAACAGGTGCAGCTCCCATAGTGGCAGACGTTGCAAAGAGGCAGGGCTCGATAGTTGTAGGCATAGTAACAATACCTTTCTCGTTGGAGAGAGTAAGGCTGGAGGTCGCTAGGAAGGGCGTAGAGAAACTTGTCAGGAACGTGGACACGCTCATAGTCATAGACAACCAGAGGCTTGTCCAGCTTTATCCCAATCTCGGCATGGAGAGGGCGTTCGCGCTTGCCGACGAGATAACATCGAAGGCCGTGAGAGGGATAACAGAGGCGATAACGCAGCCGAGCCTGATAAACATAGACTTCGCTGACATAAGGGCGATAATGTCAACTGGCGGACTGTCAGTGATAAGCGTGGGGCAGGGATCCGGCCCAGAGAGGATAGAGGAGACGGTAAAGTCCACGCTGAAGAACAAGCTGCTTGATGTTGACTACGAGGGCGCGAACGGCGCCCTGTTCCACGTAACCGGCGGAGCGGATATGACGCTTGGAGACGCCAACGCCATAGGCGAGAAGCTTACCGAGTTCATGCCGCAGACGGCAAGCGTCACGTGGGGAGCAAGGCTTGACGAACAAATGAAGGACAGCATAGAGGTCATCGCGATATTCACCGGCGTACGCAGCCCAATGGTACACGGAAGGAGCGAGGAACAGGATCTCGGCGACTCCGGGATAGGATACATCTGAGCTAGGCGTCGCTTACAACTGTGGGTTCATATCCTTCCTTGTCCCTGGCGAACACATATATCTTCGAATTCCCTATCTGCTTCAGAATCTCGTCATGCGTTATTATGAATATCTGGTCAACTATGTTCGGAAGGGTTTCGTTGAATACCCGTATGAACCTCTCCAATCCCTTCTTGTCTATGTTGTGCGTAGGCTCGTCTAATATTATCCATCTTAAATTAGGCACAAGCACAAGCGAGAACGCCACCCTGAGGTTGAGGCACGCTATGCTCCTCTCTCCCCCGCTCGCTATAGTCTCTACGTCCCTCCATTCGTCCTTGCCGTTGCTCTTTAGCAGCACCTTTAGCACGTAGTCGTCGGGCGTGGAATCAAGCATTACGCTCTGGTAATCGCCGTAAGGATACAGCTCATTCCACGTGTCCTGCATCACCCTGTTTATCGAGTCTATGAGCCTTGCCCTCAGTATATTCTTGGTCTCCCCCACCGCTTCCTTGAACTTTGCCAGCTCCATTGCCGTCTGCTCCTTCCTGTCCGCATCATCAAGCATCTTCTGCACCTTACCTACCTCCTCCCTTCTGCCCTCGAGTACAGACCTGCGCTCCTTTACGTATCTCTCCAGGGATTCAACCCTTACTTTAATTCCGTAGAACGAAGCGCTCATCTCAGTGAATCTTCCCTGCGCTTCCTCAATCTCAGCATCGCTTACACGAATCTGCTTCCTCTCAAGGGTTTTCTCTGCAATCCTTGCACCTATTGCCGCGGCATTGCTCCTATGCGCCTCGAGCCTTGACATCTGCTCCAAAAGCCTCTCCATCTCATTTACGCTCTCGCCAGATCTGTCCGCGGAGTTCCTTGCCTCTGCCCTATCCTTCTTTGCCGATTCCAGCCTCTTCGAAGCGGACTCAAAGGCAGACGATATGCTAACCAGCTTCTCATCTATGCCCGCGAAACCCCTAATCTTCTCATGTGCTATATTCAACTCATTGAGCGAATTCTGCATCTCGCCCAACGCCCTTCTCTTCTCGTCTCTCCTCCTCTGCCTGCTCTCTATCTCCACCGAACTCCTTTCTATCCTGCTCTTCCTTTCGCTGTACAGCCTATCCCTCATCTCCTCTTCAAGTTCCCTTTCACATATCGGGCATTTGCTTATATGCCTCTCCAATTCGGAAAGCCACTTCTCATCCTCCTTCTTAGAGGACATGAGAGACGCTATCTCGACATCATGCGATTCCAGCTCCGCAGCTTCCTTCTTTATCATTCTCTGGATCTCCCCAGCATCTCCGATCTTACTGCTCTTTGCCACAATCCTGTCTCTCTCAGCTATCTTCTCCTTGTTATATTCAATCTCTGCGCGCAGTCTAGCGCATTCAAGCCCCAGCCTGCTTTCCGTATCCGCCGCGTTCTTCTCCAGGCGCTTTAATTCCGACATCCTTTCCTTTTCCTTCAGGATCCTGCTCTTCAACTGATCCATGCTCAGCTCGAACGTTCTGCCTTCCGATTTTTTGATCTCGCCATTTATGTATTCAAGCTTGCTTTCCAATTCGGCGATCTCCTTGGCAAGGTTGATCCTGTGCGCATTCTCCTCCTTCATCATTTTCAATCTTCCTTCTTCTTTCCTTAGGGCCTCGCCTCTTGATTCTAAGTCATTTTCAAGCATTGCCTTCTCTTCAAGCGATTCGTTGAGAAGTGTAGTATCCATTTCCAACTGCGCCTTCATGGCTTTTATGTCGAACCTCTCCGCATTTTTTCTCTGCTCTTTTGTCATGTCCCTTATCCTGTTTATCAGGGATCCTGAATTGTCCTCCGCAAGGGTAAACTTGTCAAGTCCCAGCAGCCCGTCTATCTCCTCTTTCCTGTCCTTTGCCCCGAGGCGCATGAAATGGTCAATGTTGTTCTGTTCGGAATACACCGCCCTTGAGAACAGGTCGTAGTCCACTTTGAGTATCCTCTCTATCTCCTCGTTCACTCTCTTCGGATCCGACTGAAAGTAATCCCCGTTCTTGGTAAGCGTTGCCTTTGATGAGCCGTTGGAGGATACGGTCCTCTCCACCGAATAGCTGTCATCACCTATGTGGAAAGAGAGCTTCACTGTCGCCTCATTCTCCTGTTCCGGTATGTTCCTTATAATGTCAGAGATGCTTGCACTCCTGTGCTTTATGGCAGGGTAGGTCCCGAAGAAGGCAAACGTTATGGCGTCCATTGCCGTGCTCTTTCCAGAACCCATCATCCCTACAAGGATGTTGGTGCCGCGTATGAATCTGAGATTCGTACTTTTGTGGGCCTTCCAGTTCCTTAGCTCTAGAGAATCTATCATCCGACCACGAGGAAAACATATAATTATGCAAACGTAATAATAAATTAGCGTTTAGCCCGGCAAGCCAAATAATAAATGCCATGAAAAGGGAACATAATGGATAGTTTTAGGATAGCCGTGAAGGCATTCGTAATCAAAAACAGGAAATTGCTGATTATAAGGAGATCTGACAACGACGTGCATAAGCCCGGAGAGTGGGACATACCCGGAGGCAGGATATCTCAGGAAGAAGACCCTCTCGAAGGATTGAGAAGGGAAGTTGCAGAAGAAACTGGGCTCAATATAAACATTCTATTGCCCTTCTCAATAAACCATTTCACAAGAGATGACAAGCAGAAAATAACAATGATAATCTTTTTGTGCGAAGCGATCACGGGGAAAATAAAGCTATCCGCAGAACATACCGAATACCGGTGGATTAGCATAGATGATGAGGATTCGTTTCCGTCGTGGCTTAAGCCCGTAAGAGAGGCATTCCTTAAATATAATCTCAGTCAGTTTTCTAAATGATCAGGCGCGTCTAAGCAGTGAAAATCAGATGAGGCTCTCCTCTGCCACTTCCACTTCCCTGACACCATTCACTTTCTTTAGCTTCTCCTCGAAGTCCGAGCTGCCCTCGGCATCGCTGTGCACGAACATGACCTTTATGACCTTTATGCCGAAGGCTATCTCTTCCATCTGCATTGCTGAAGGCTTAAGCTGCTCAGCTATCCCCTTCCTGACGCTATCCTCCTGCCCCGGTTCCGGATAAACCTTGAATAATACCGCCACGTCTCCCATTCAAGGTCCCTGAAATCCGCATTCGCCGCACGTATATCTGGTGTACGTTTCCCTGCAGTGGTAATTTCGTATTATCTTCGATTTACCGCACTTCGGGCAATCGAACTCAACGTACTGGCTAGTGAGCTTGCCGCATGAACTGCACACTTTTCCAGGTGTCTGTGCCAAGTAATCACTATTATATTTTCTTAGGTTTATTTATATGCATACATATAAAAATCATGAGCACGTGGTGTAACTTGGATAGCATGCCGGCTTGCGGAGCCGTTGGCTGCGGGTTCAAATCCCGCCGTGCTCGCTTCCAGTAAATCCCTAAATAATCCAAGAATAAAGATCCGCAAAACAATAAAAGTCATAACCCGTTATTAAGAAAATCCACAAAATAAAAAGGTAAAATTAAAAAATAAAAAAAAGAAAGGAAAGATTATCTCCTTCCCTTCCTGTTCATCTTCGCCCTTGCTACATAGCCGTTCTTGTCGACGAAGTATAGGTAGCCCTTCTCCTTAGAGATCTTCTCGCTTCCTATCCTCCTCTTTCTTCCTCTTGGGTTAGACTTCATTGGGGATGCCCAGACATAGCTGTCCTTCCCTATGAAATATAGGTACCCATCTTCCCGGCTTATTTTTTCCTTTCCAATTCTTTCAGCCATTGTTTCACCGAGAATAATAGATTATTACAGGTTTATAAACTTATCGTCGGAATACCGAGAGAAGAATACAAGCGCATGCGCATCTTGCCGGTTTTTATGCATCTGTTCAAGTACCCCCATTCTGGGCAACGGTCCTTGAACTCTGTTTTTTAAATCTTCTTATGGATAATCATAAGATAAAATGATAGAACTCCAACTGTTCAAGGAAGTCGATCTTGCCGATTACACGCTTCTAGAGGGATTCCCGGGTCTGGGACTTGTAGGGCCAATGACAGACAGCTACATAATAGATAAGCTGAAGATGGAGTATATCGGCTACATAAAGAGCAGTTCCTTTCCCCCAATAGCCGCTGTTCACGACAGTATCCCCATGTTCCCTGTCAGGATATACAGGGACGAGAAGTACAAAGTAGTGATAATACTATCGGAGTTCATAATACCCCCAGAAGTGATATCGCAGCTTGCCGAAGAGATAATCAATTTCGTTGTGAAGTACAACATCAAGCAGATCATATCGATAGGGGGCATACCCTCCCAGAAACCCACAAACGAAGTATATGCAGTTTCGTCAGATCGGAAGCGGGTTGAGGAGATGGAATCGCTTGGCATAAAACACATAGAGGAAGGGGTGGTTGCCGGGGTAAGCGGTATAATACTGGTAGAAGGGATGAGAAGGAGCATACCAGTAATAGATCTGCTTGTGCAGGTGAATCCGTCAATAATGGACCCGAAGTACGCTGAACTCGCTATAATAAATCTCCAGAAGATAATAAACATAGAAATAAACACCCAGGAGCTTGAGGAGGAGTCGAAGATTGTGGAGGCAAGGGTCAGGGAGATGCTCAAGAACGCAAAGGAAGGACACGAGGGATACAAGAACGCCATCAATGCCACTGGCGAAGGTCCATCAATGTATGCATAATGCAGGGGTTGCAGAGTCTGGTTAGGCTTACAAAGCCACAGAAAAACGCGCAGGACTTAAGATCCTGTGGCCTAGCGCCTTCGTGAGTTCGAATCTCACCCCCTGCAAATTAGCCAAAGTGTAGGAATGGGCAGCAAAATATCCATAGTCATACCAACCCTGAACGAAGGCAGGAACATAGGCCCACTTCTAGAGAGCATAAGAAAGGTTATGGATGGCAGGGAATATGAAATAATAATAGTAGACGGCAACTCAAATGATGACACCGTAGAGATAGCGAGGAAACATGGTGCAAAGATAATATATGATGATATAGGAAAGGGATCTGCCCTGATAAAAGGGCTGAAGGCGGCAAAGGGTGAGGTGCAGGTAGCCATGGATGCCGATCTGTCGCACGAGCCCAAGGAGCTTAATCTCCTCATAGATGGGATAGAGGCAGGGTATGACATATGCATGGGTTCAAGGTTCATACTGGGCGGCGGATCCGATGACATGCCGTTTGTGAGGAGAGTTGGAAACTGGGTCTTCCTAACAACTGTGAACATCCTGTTTCATTCGCGGTACAGCGACATGTGTTACGGATACAGGAGCTTCAGGAAGGGCATATTTAGAAAACTGGGAGTCAGCGAACCCGGCTTCGGGATAGAGACTGAGATAAACATAAAGGCAGCAAAGAAGAAGATGCGCATACTCGAGATACCGAGCATGGAGAAGAAGAGGATAGCCGGAGAGGGCAAGCTAAGGACCATCTCTGACGGTTACGTCATACTAAAGACAATATTTAAGAATATCTGAATAATAATTAATCCGAGGAAGATTAAATGGGCATGTCAAGATCCAGCATATACGAAAGCTCAAACTTCGACAGCCAGACCGGTGGCCTGAAGACTAACAGGGCAGTGAGTATCACCGGAATCATAACCATCTGGCTCTTCATGATCTTCCTGTCGCTGGTGCTCTACATGCTGGGGAACACAGGCAGATACTCCGAAGCTTTCTCCTCGGTTGGTGGAATGGCAAAGCTTGTGCTGTTCATGCCAGGCTCGATAATAATACCGTTGCTTGTAGGCATAGCGATAGGGGTAAAGGTCGGCAACAGATCCAAGACTGCGGCAAGATCAGCAAGGATGGGAATGCTAAACGGCATCTATGCGTCAATAATATACATAGTTGCAATGGTGATAGTCTACGAGGTGATGGTTTACGTGAGTCCGAGCCTTCTTCCTACGGTAAATTTCATGCTTCTGTCATGGGGTATACAGCCAATAGTAGAGGTAATAGTCACATCAACCATATTCTCGATAGTCCTGTCTGCAATGAAGAACAGCATGTAAACTACTTGGCTGCGCTCACTATCTTTATCACGTCCCCATCGTTGAGCCTTGCCGTTTTGGATATCCTGATCTTCCTCTTTGCGTCTATCGCGTAGAGCATGTTCTTTGCTATGTCAGTGTGTATGCTGCTGGCAAGATCGTACACCGTCGAACCCTCGTCAAGCAGCAGCGCATCAGGCAGCACGTTGCCATAATGGTCAGTGAACTCTTTCTCGTTCTCCACAGGATAAACTACTATCTTCTTCATTGTCCTGAACGTCACATGGTCTATGAGCTCCTGGACCCCAGTGCCCCTCCTAACAAGGAACGACCTCATATACCCAAGCGCATCTGCCTTCTCCTTGTCAGTGGTTCCCTTTATCCTGAAATCTCTGTCGCCTGGCACATACTCTATGATTCCTGAGGCATCTGCCTTCCTGAGCGCAAGCTCTATTGCCGCAGAGCACCCTATCACATCAATGCCCTTTAGCTTGCCTCTTATCTTATCAACGCTTCCTTCGTCAGCCGCATCTATCTTGTTCGCAGCCACAACCAATGGTTTACTAAGCCTCAGCAGCTCCCTGGAGAAAGAGAGAAGCGCCCCCTCATCAATACCTTCTTTTGCTAAATCTACAGAATTCCTCTCGAGTGCCTTCTGCACAACCTCCTTCTTGATGTTGAATCCCAAGAGAAGGTTCTCTATCTCTGCCTGTCCGTCGGTCTTCTTGCCTTTCCTCCCAATGTTCCTGAGCATTATATTCCTAAGCCAGATACCTATTTCGTCAATGACCATACTCACATCATTGGCAGGGTCAGAGCCTTCCGAGACATTTCCCTCAGTATCCGTCCTTCCTGTCGCGTCTACGACCTGTATGAGCGCATTTGAACTTATGAGGTCGCTGAGGAACTGGTTGCCCATACCTTTCCCAAGACTTGCCCCGGGAACAAGCCCTGCCACGTCGACCACGCCTACTGGTACGAACCTGTTCCCGTTCCTGCATAGCGAGTTCCTTGCATTGCACCTCACGCCAAGCTCCGCGTCAACACATTTCCTTCTCGCGTAAGCAATCCCAGAATTCGGTTTTATCGTCGTGAACGGGTAGTTAGCTATCCCGACATCCATCGACGTGATCGCAGAGAAGAGCGTGCTCTTCCCCTTGTTTGGGGCGCCTATGATTCCGATGAGCAGAGAAACACCTACTTGAAAAGCCTTACCTTTATTACAGGCTTCCCCTTTATCTCGCGAAGCGAGTAATAGATAATTATCGCCAGCAATATGCTTATAACACCGCCGCTCAAAGCCACGGCAGGGAAGCCAAGGAAGAATACAATTATGCATATTATTGAAGCTACGGTCAGGTAAGGATACAATGGAGTCTGGAACATGTTCTTCCCGAAAATCATGGCCGGGTGCTTGAATCCATACCTTCTTATCCTCCTAACCTTGATTACTGCCAAACCAGATATCATGTAAGTAAGCAGGATGCCAAAGTTGCTTATCGCGGCTATTATGTATATGTTTCCCGCGAAAATCAGTGCCATGGCTATAAGTGCTGTTATGAATGTGGAACTTGACGGGGTATCGTTGTGCATCTTCCTAAGGAATTTTGGAAGCAGGTGGTCTTCAGAAATCTGGTAAAGGAGCCTTGAACCGCCAATCATCATGGAAAGCGATGCCGACGCCGTGGCAACCAGTGCGCCTATTCCCACAAGGACCAGCAGGTACTGCGGCGCATCAACCCTGGTCAGGGCGAAACTAAGCGGGTCTGCAACCTTGCCGAATGCGCTCGCAGGGACTATGGAGAGAAGCGCAACTATCACGCCTACGTAAAGCAATCCGCTTATGACCACGGCCAGCAATATCGCCTTGGCAACCGTCCGACCTCCGCCCTCCACATCAGGGGTCAGGGAAGCTATAGACTGGAAGCCGGCGTAAGCGAACATGGCTATTACGCTTGCCGCGAATATTCCGCTCCATCCGTTATTGAACATTCCGGATATGCTGAAATCTGAGACCACCGGCTTTGCGAGCATCATAGCAAAGCCTATGAATGCAGCCAGGACAAATATCTTGAAGCCGACAAGCACTGCGTCCGTCCTTGTGGCACGACGTACGCCAAGGTAATTTATCAGGCTAAGCGCAGCTATTAGGAGCAAGGAAAAAGCATATTGGTATATACTGCCTTGCATGCCGAGCAAGGAGCCGAGGTAAGTGCCAAAACCAAGCGAGATTGCAGATATCGAGGCCGCATAAGCCAGGTACAGCAGGGCGCCGGTTATAAAGGCAAGCTCGCTTCCGAAAGCCTCATACGCAAACGAATATGTCGCGCCTCTGGCATTCGGCATAACGCTTGACAACTCGCCCATCTGCAGAGCTATCATTGCAGCTACTATGCCTGTGAGCGTGAATGCAAGCAGCGCCCCTGTTCCGGATAAATTTATGACCACGCCGCTAAGGACGAAGATGCCTGCGCCTATTATCGCACCTATTCCAACAGCTGTGGCACTGAGAAGGCCTATCTTTGCCATGCAGAGGCATTGTAATTTCATATTGAAAAATCTTTCCGCGCAGAGGTTTACCAGGCTAAAACGAATGAGGGGAAAGCTTTAAAAACGTGTCAAATAGAGCATATGATTGAATAAGATGATACTCAACAGACACGGAAAAGCGGCAACCTTGGTGGCATGCGGCAACCTAGGGGGGTGCCCGACGCTAAACATCAACAAGGGCAGGGCTGCGCTTGCGGACGACTTCAGAGGCAATATAAGGATGCGCAAGGGCATGCTCTCAAGGCTATTCCTAGCGTAATCTAAAAGGCAGTTCCATGAAAACTAATAAGAAAAACATATCCTCACCCTCCCTTAGCGAGCAATACAGAAAGGACGTGACAGAAGAAGTGAGAGACGCAACTGCGCGGCTGGAAAAGACGATCGGATATCTTTATTCGGCTGTCAGAAAACAGGGAGAGCAAATAGAGGCAATGGAAGAGCGGCTAAAACGCTCCGAAAAAGAGAATGAAAACACATCAGATGCACTGGGTAGGCATAGCCATAATATGGGATATGTTTACTACCCAGAATACCTGAGGAGATAACTTCAATCTTTAGTTGGATTTTATACTCGCGCCGTCTAACGTAACGCCACGAGCCTTCTGCAGCATCTCTATTTATTTCTAATCGTTCAATAAACTCGCTTGTGCAGGGGTGGCAGAGCTTGGTCAAATGCGACGGGTTCAGGGCCCGCTTCCTTTAGTGGATTCGTGGGTTCAAATCCCTCCCCCTGCAAATCATTATCAACAAAACCGTGCAAAACTTTATATATTTAGTTAATTAGAACTAACTTAAAATATAAAGTAGGTTATGTGAGTATGACAAGAATTGAAGATGCGCTCAAAGGCTTCAATCCGTGGTGGGAAAGGAAATTTTCATTAGTCTACCACGAACGCGAGGTATACGACGAAATCAAGGCATACATCAGGTTACCGATGATGATTGCACTATCCGGCCTACGACGAGTTGGGAAGAGCACATTAATGCTGAAAATTGCAGAGGACCACATTTCAAAAGGGATGGCACCAAACAAGGTGCTTTATTTCTCGTTTGACGATTTCAAAGATGCGGAGCCCAGAGAAATAGTTAAGGAATATGAAAGATTAAACGGACTTGACATAAATAACGGAAGATATCTTTTCCTTTTCGATGAGATACAAAAGCTTGCCGATTGGCAGGATAAACTCAAAATATTATACGATCTCCATAAAGGCAAAATAAAAATAATACTCTCTGGTTCAGAATCGTTGTTTTTGAGAAAACGCACAAAAGAGAGCCTTGCCGGAAGAATCTTTCTATTTAATATAAACCGGCTATCCTTTAAGGAGTTTATCACATTCAAAGGCAAACAAACAATTTTAGAACGACCCAAGCTGTATCGGAAAGAACTTTTGCAGCTATTCGAAGAGTACCTTCACACGCAGGGCTTTCCAGAGTTAGTCAATATCAAAGACAGAGAGGTGATAAGAAAATACATTAGGGAGGGAATAATCGATAAAATAATATACAAAGACATCCCGCAGCTGTTCAAGATAGAAGACATAGGTGTATTAGAATCCCTAATCAATCTGCTTATGGACGAACCCGGGCAGCTCATTGAACTCTCAGATCTTGCGTCGGAACTAAGAATTACGCGCCAGACGCTATCAAACTATAT
>JAJYVZ010000026.1 GCA_021791725.1 Microcaldota archaeon
GACGTAAGACCTTCCGCAAGGAAGGCGGTTGCCGAAGAAGCAGGAACTATATGGGTGGAATCATGACGACCAATCATAGCCACTCTGGAAGCTCCCAACCTTCAGTTGGGAGAGGATGTCACTTTATCCTGAAGATTTGAATCTGAGCGATCACTACGATGGCAACATCGAGACGGTGCTAGATGTCATAAGGAGAGAATGGCCGGAAGTGCTCAAACCGGAGCCTCCGCGAATACTCCAGGAACTGAGAATGTTTAAGAAGGAAGGCGCGCAGAAAGCCCCAGAAGCGGCAACAGAAAAGGGTTGCGATTGTAAAGATTGCGCACTCGCAAAAGAACTGCGTGCCGGAACTGCTGCAAGCCCAGACCCCGCGCAGCATGCGGAAGAGAAGGCTGCCGATGTTGAAACCGAAAAGCAGGATGCTGAGCCGCAGACGACAACCGATGCGCAGCAATAACACAAAGGTTATAAATGTATCTCGGCATATCACTACGACAAAATGAGCGATGTCAGGGATTGCCTGCGCCGCTTTCATTCTCAGGCACGGCCTGATTTCAATAACATTATATTCAAAGATTTTCATCTTTGACATGAAAATTCCTGTAGGAATTTGATTTAGTCTTGAGGAGTGCAAAGAGCTTCGCAATTGCGATACAAGTACGACTTTAAGAAACGAACGTACAACAATTCCAGTCGATGCTGCTGGAGGGTATTGCTATCAGATTTCGACAGCCATGCAAGTCTACGCAACGGCATGTTGCGTGGCGAACGGCTCAGTAACGCGTAGTCAATCTACTGCAGAGACGGGTATAACCTTGGGAAACTGAGGCTAATGCCAGATAGGATACGGATCCTGGAATGGGTCGTATCCGAAACGGTGCGCGAAATGCAGCGCTACCGCTCTGCAATGAGACTGCGTCGGATCAGGCAGATGGCGGGGTAATGGCCCACCATACCTTTGACCCGTAGGGGATATGTGAGTATGAGCCCCGAGAAGGACACTGAGACAAGGGTCCTAGCGCTACGGCGTGCAGCAGGCGCGCAAACTCCACAATGCATGAAAATGTGATGGGGGGAGTCTGAGTGGAATACTTAGGTATTCCTTTTGCCAAGTATAGCAAGCTTGGCGAATAAGTGCTGGGTAAGACCGGTGGCAGCCGCCACGGTAATACCGGCGGCACGAGTGATATCCGCGATTATTGGGCTTAAAGCGTCCGTAGCTGGCCTGATCAGTCTTATGTGAAATATTGGTGCTTAACATCAATACGTGCATAAGATACCGTCAGGCTAGGGAGTGGATGAGGTAAGGAGTACTCATAGGGTAGGAGTAAAATCCTGTAATCCTTTGAGGACTACCGGTGGCGAAGGCGCCTTACCAGTACATATCCGACAGTGAGTGACGAAGGCTAGGAGAACGAATCGGATTAGATACCCGAGTAGCCCTAGCAGTAAATTATGCAGACTCTGGTGTTGCGCCTGCTTAGAGCGGGCGCAGTACCGTAGAAAAATTGTTAAGTCTGCCGCCCGGGGAGTACGGCCGCAAGGTTGAAACTTAAAGCAATTGGCGGGGGAGCACACAAGGGGTGGATGCTACGGTTTAATTGAATTCAACGTCGGAAATATTACCTAGAGCGACGGCAGTATGAAGGTCAGACTAAAGATCTTACCTGACAAGCCGAGAGGTGGTGCATGGCGATCGTCAGTTCGTGGTGTGAACTGTCCGGTTAAGTCCGGTAAGCCATGTGAGTGATGCTATGAAAACAAAACCAAACAAAAAAGACAAGTACCGATATTATATGGCTGGATTGATGGCAAAGAACGCCATCGAGAGGAACGCCATAGGAATAATCACGAGCATGCCAGAGCTTGAAGAGAGATTCGTAGAGATCTCAGTCAAGCGTCTTGGGATCGAGCCCGAGAGGATACAGATGGAGAGGCTTGAGGATGGAAAGCGCCTTGTCTACTTTTATGACTCGCGGCTCTGGAAGGAGCTGGCGAACATGGTCGACAGGGAGTTGGTGATATTCAAGAGCAGGGACGAGATATCTGCAATGTATGTTGCGGGGATCTTCGACGCGTGCGCGGCAAGCGCACGAGGCCATCTGTTCATGAACAGGCTCAGCAACAAAGATCTGGTAATGCTGCAGAACCTTGGAATACATGTCATTGGAAACAAGATCATGAATGTCAGTTCTCTTGTTACGCTTATAAGCAATTATAGCGTTTTGTTGGAGATCATTCACAGGCCCGGTAACGAACGAGACCCTCACTAACAGTTGCAACCGCAGTAGGGATACTGCGGGCACTCTGTTAGGACTGCCTGCGTTTAAGCAGGAGGAAGGAGAGGGCGACGGTACGTCAGTATGCCCTGAATCTCTAGGGCTACACGCGGCATACAGAGGTTGGCACAATGGGCAGCAACTCAGAAATGAGAAGCAAATCCCCCAAAACCAATCAAAGTCCGAATTGAGGGTTGAAACTCGCCCTCATGAAGCTGGAATCCCTAGTAATCGCTTGTCACTAACGAGCGGTGAATATGTCCCCGCTCCTTGCACACACCGCCTGTCAAGTCACCCAAGTAGGGTCTTAGTGAGGCAGTGTCGATGAGATGCTTTCGAACTAAGATTCTGTGAGGAGGGCTAAGTCATAACAAGGTATCCGTAGGGGAACCTGCGGATAGATCACCTCGAAACTTTTTAAAGTTTCACAAAAGCGTGTGCGCAGCAATGCAAGCTCCCACTAAACCTCAAGACTAAATCAAATCCTATGGAATTTCCAGGCTTTCCTATGAAATAAAAGGGGGGGGGCATAAACCGGTCCGTCGGCAGAAAACAACATGCTAAACATTTTCGTAGAAATGGCACTTGTTTAACACTGACATAAATTCGAGATCACCATCCTTGAGTTCTACATGTGCATCAAGATCCTGCATCTGCCATGTTGTGAACAGAGATGCAAACCTCTCGTCAAACCTTCCTCTGAAAATTAGAAACCTTTAAATAAGTATCTATATTAAATTAAAGTGCGCAGAGTTTCTGTTCTTTCTTCTGGAAAGCGGTGCGCATTTACGGCATCGTCGGTAAATTTGATAATAATATAGGTGAATTAAATGGCAGAAAAACCACACATGAACATAATCTTTATAGGCCACATAGACCACGGAAAGTCTACGACAGTTGGAAGGCTTCTCTACGAAGCAGGAGCGATATCCGAGCAGGAGATAAAGAAGATGAAGGAGGAAACGGCTAAGTACAACAAGCCTACGTTCGAGTTCGCCTTCGTCATGGACCAACTCAAGGAGGAGCGTGAGAGGGGAATCACGATAGACATAATGCACAAGGACTTCCAGACCCCGAAGTTCTACTTCACGATCATAGACGCGCCTGGACACAGGGACTTCGTAAAGAACATGATTACAGGGGCAAGCCAGGCAGACGCGGCAGTCCTGGTCATATCGTGCAAGGACGGAATACAATCGCAGACAAGGGAGCACGCGTTCCTTGCAAAGGTGCTTGGGATAAACCAGCTGATAGTCGGTATAAACAAGATGGATGCTGTAAATTTCGAGCAGGCAAAGTACGACGAGGCAAAGGCAAACATAAGCAACCTGCTGAAGACTGTGGGATACGACATATCCAAGATACAGTTCATACCTTACTCTGCGCTTGAAGGTTCTAACGTAAAGACAAAGTCAGATAAGATGCCTTGGTACAGCGGTCCTGCGCTTCTTGAGGCGCTGGACCTGCTTACCGTGCCTAACAAGCCTTTGGACAAGGCCCTGAGGCTGCCTATACAGGACGTCTACAGCATATCCGGTTTTGGAACCGTGCCTGTGGGCAGGGTCGAGACGGGGGTCATGAAGGTAGGCGATGACGTAGTCATAATGCCTTCGGGAGTAAAGACGCAGATAAAGAGCATAGAGATGCATCACCAGCAGCTGCAGAAGGCAGAGCCTGGCGACAATGTAGGCTTCAACATAAAGGGAGTGGATAAGAAGGACATAAGGAGAGGGGACGTAATAGGGCCTATGAGCAATCCGCCTACGGTTGCGGAGGAGTTCACGGCCCAGATAGTCGTCCTCAGCCACCCTACGGCAATAGCGAAAGGCTACACGCCTGTGTTCCATATACACACTACGCAGATAGCCGCTACGATAACCGACATCATGGAGAAGAAGGATCCGAAGACCGGACAGACGCTTCAGGCAAACCCTGATTTCATAAAGAACGGGGACGTGGCCATAGTCAAGATAAAACCGGTAAAGCCCGTCTGCGTCGAGAAGTTCACCGACTTTCCGCAGCTTGGAAGGTTCGCCATGAGGGACATGGGCCAGACGGTGGCTGCAGGAGTAATATTAGACGTAGTCAAGAGGCAGGGCTAACACGATAAAGGTCGACTGAATGCCTATAGCGAGGATAAAGATCATAAGCGCGGACAAAAAGTCCGTGACAAGCATCTCAAGACAGATAGTCGATATAGCCAAGACTGTCGGAGTAAAACTCAAGGGCCCTATTCCACTTCCGGTAAGGAAACTTACCATAACCACGAGGAAGACGCCGTGCGGGGACGGAAGCCACACATTCGAGCATTGGTCCATGAGGATACACAAGTGGATGATAGAGATAGACGGCAGCGAGCAGGCTTTGCGTCAGATAATGCGCATTCCTGTGCCTGACACAGTGCAGATAGAGATGTCCCTTGGCTAAATGTATAGTTAATCTTAAATAAATTGGCAATTATACTAATACGATATTTGGTGTAAACATGATAACCGATATAAAAATCGAGAAAGTAGAGGCTTCAAGGCAGGCAAGCGACATGATAACTAACATGAAGTTCAACATAAACTTCGACGATGTAAAGATTAAGGGGGAGAATGCAGAGGTAAACTTCACGTTCTCGACTTCCTACGAGAACGACAGTGGCTCAAGCCCCAAAACTGTCGGAAACCTGAAGATAACCGGCAGCATAGTATCAAAGGAGGACAAGAAAGTGCTTGACGACATACAGGACGTCTGGAAATCGAAGAAGACGCTGCCTCTAGGATTTGCCGAGAACGTCATAAACCTTCTCAATTTTGAGTGCGGATCTAGGGGAACGCTTCTCGCATACTCAATAGGATTTGTTGCACCTCTGCCTCTATCCAGGGCAAAGCTTGATGATACAAAGGAGTAAATTTAGCCTCTCCATAGAAGGCAGCATACCCCGACAAGCCCGCAGAATGCGTGCACGAGAAGGAATTAAGGCGTTTAGACATTGGGACTAACACCCGGAGTCATACTGTTACGGAAAACAGAGAATGGTCTGTAGGCCCTGTGTATATTGTGCACGTGAGGCCGTTTGCCGATGGCCAGTAACGCTGTGTTTTTATAATTATAAACAAATCTTCTTTTTGGTTGCATGCCAGACAATAAAGAGCTGCGCGGATTCATAATAGACATAGACTACATTTTGAGAGATTCGCGAAGCGCCATAAGAATCACGTTCAAGGCGGAGGATGGCAGAAAACACATACTGCTTGACAAAAACTTCCTTCCGTATTTTTATCTCATACCTAGTAATTCGGGTCTTGATGGCAATACGATAACGGGAATCAGGATACTTGGGGATGCGGGGGAGGAGATAACTCCGCACAGCGTTAAAAAGGAGAAGGTTAACATAGCCGGCAGGGATGCCAACTCGTTCAGGGTGACTATGCTGAACCCTAGGCACGTTACGGCAATGAGCAAGACGTTCAGGGAGTTCGGGGAGTGCTACGAGCATGATATACTGTTCTGGAAGAGGTACCTGATAGACAAGGACATATCGCCTCTCTCCCCGATATCGGTCATTTACTCGGAGGAGGACGGAGAGAATGCTATCCACGAGATAAGGAATATCAAGGATCCGATAGCGCTCAATCTCAGCCATCTCTGCTTCGACATCGAGACTTACAACCCAATAGGCGTACCGCGCAAGGACAGGGACCCTGCCATAATGATAAGCTATGCCAATGACGACGTCAAGGCCGTTATAGCTTCGCGGAAGATAAACGAACAGTTCGTCAAGGCCGTGGATGACGAGAAAGGGCTGATAGACGAGTTCGTGCGCGCAGTCAAGGAGATAGATCCTGATGTCATAGCCGGTTACAATTCCTCAAACTTCGACCTTCCCTACCTGCAGGAAAGATCGTCAAGGACCAAGGCGGAATTCGGCATAAACAGGATAGGAGGCGAGGTGAGGGGCGAGCACCACGGCCTTATAGACGCATTCAGGATACCGGGGAGGATAAACGAAGATGTTTACAACGTTGCAAAGTTCGTTTCGGTAGTAGGCGCGGCAGAGCAGCTCATAAAAGTCAACAGCTTCAAGCTTGGTGACGTGTATAATGCAGTCACCGGAAACAAGAAGGTGACGGTCGACAAGCCGAATATATGGAAACTCTGGGACGAGAGCGATGAAACGAGGGAGGAGCTTGCAAGGTACTCGCTGAGCGATGCCGTCACTCTTAACGAGCTGTACAGGTTCTTCCTGCCTCTTGAGGTGGAGATGGCGAGAGTCAGCGGGACAACGCTAGGAGAGACCACCATCTCGACAACAGGGCAGCTTGTCGAGTATACCATGATGCGCTATGCGCACAGTCACGGGCAGATAATCCCCAACAAGCCCGGCGAGAGGGAGATAGACGCAAGGGCGGCTAATCCATTTGAAGGGGCGTACGTCAGGACGCCCGAGGCGGGAATATATGACGACATAGTCGTATTCGACTTCAAGGGCCTGTATCCTTCGATAATAATATCGCACAACATAGATCTCTCCACGGTGTGCGACGACTGCGATGATGCATACGAGGCGCCGGATGGGACAAGGTTCAGGAAGGAGCCCATGGGGATAATGCCCATAGTGCTGAAGAAGCTGCTTGAGGAGAGGAACGAGGTGAAGAAGCAGCACAGGAAGAATCCTGAAGACAGGAACCTTGCGGCAAGGTACCAGGCGCTCAAGATACTGGCGAACTCGTTCTATGGCTACCTCGGCTACGCGAGATCGAGGTGGTACTCGAGGAAATGCGCTTCAAGTGTTACCGCACTCGGGAGAAAATACATAACAATGACGATGGATGAAGCGGAGAAGCTCGGATTCAAGGTTTGCTATGGCGACACTGACAGCTTGTTCATACTGCTTTCCGGAAAGACCAAGGAGGACGCCACAAGGTTCATGGAAAGGATAAACAAGGCGCTGCCCGAGGGCATGGAACTGGAACTCGAGGACTTTTACAAAAGGGGAATATTCGTAGGAAAGAGGGGAGGGGAAGGCGGAGCGAAGAAGAAGTATGCCCTTCTGTCAGAATCGGGTAAGATAAAGATAAAGGGATTCGAGCTTGTGAGAAGGGACTGGGCCAAGATAACAAAGGAAACGCAGAGGTCTGTGCTCGAGACCATACTTAAGGAAGGAGACAAGGAAAAGGCTGTGAACATAGTCAAGAGCGTGATAAGCGACCTGAAGGATGGAAAGGTCAATATTCAGGAGCTTGTCATGCACACGCAGCTCAGGAAGGGCCTGGGAAGCTATGACGTAAAGTCCCCGGAGCTCATGGCAGCGAGGAAGGCCGTAGAGGCTGGGGTAAGGAAAAGGAGCGAGATGGAGGGCGCGGTCATAGGCTATGTAATAACGGCGCACGGAGACAGCGTGTCAAGCAAGGCCAGGATAGAGCAGATGGCGACCGACTACGACCCTGACTACTACATAAACCACCAGATAATACCAGCTACGATGAAGATACTGAAGGAGCTTGGGTACAACGCCGATGAGCTGAAGACCAAGGGATCGCAGAAAAAGCTGTAAGTCTGTTATTGTCCCGGCTTTTCGATGAATGAGCGTATGCCCCTGAGCATTATTGAGGCGCTTACTATTAATGGGGGCATGAGCTGGTTGAAATAGCGGCTAGGGCAACATTATTAATTTTGTCTGCTATTATCCCGTCATATTGAATATTTCATGTTCGTGATGTCATGGCGCACAGCAAATATGTAGAGGACATCGATGCGATAGTTGAAGCCGGAAAGGCCAGCAGGGAGGCTTTGGACTACGCCAGGGCCAGGGCAAAGGAGGACATGAAGCTCATAGACCTGTCAAGAGAGATAGAGAGGTTCATCACCGATAGGGGCTTCGCTTTTGCCTTCCCTGTCAATCTGTCGATAAACGATGAGGCTGCCCATTACACGCCAAAGGCAGATGATGACAAAATGTTCAGGGTTGGAGACGTACTGAAGATAGATATAGGGGCTAGAAAGAATGACAACCTGGTGGATTGTGCGATAACCGTTGACCCGTCAAACAAACATGCAAAACTGGTAGAAGCATGCGACTTTGCACTTGAAGCGGCGATAAGCAAAGTAAAGGCAGGAGTGGAGCTACGAGATATAGGAAAGACGGTCGAGGAGATATCGAAGGAACGGAGGGTCATCCCAATAAGGAATCTTGGTGGGCATGGCATAGTGGCAGGCGAGTTGCATGCAGACATATTCATACCAAATTTCGACAACGGCGATGCGACAAGACTGCAGGAAGGGCAGGTCATAGCTGTCGAGGTCTTCATCACCGATGGGAAAGACGGATACGTCAAAGAGGGGAAAGACGTGGAGATATTCAGGAAGTTCGGGGGATATGGGCAGATAAGGAACAGCGACTCCAGGAAGATCGCAGACTTCATAGACAGGAATTATGGCACGTACCCGTTTGCGCTGAGGTGGCTAATGGAAGGCTTTGAATCCGAATTCAAGGTCAGGGCTGCGCTAAACGATATGATGAGAAACGAACTTCTCGAATCTTATCCTATATTGATAGAGAAGAGCGGAGGAATGGTGGCGCAGAGTGAGAAGACACTGATAGTGGAGAAAGACTCGTGCACAGTGCTTACCTGATGCGCCTGACACATTCTATTTCTTGAATGAGAATACCACAGAAACAGATTCTTTTACTCCTGTTATCCCTGAAAAGAATATCGGTGATGCACCTTTGAATGAGGGGACTAACGCCCCGGCAAACGCCGTGTATGGATATATAGTGTAGCCGTTTATCGTTACGTTCCTAATCGAAATGTAAGTGTCGTTTCCCGCGATTGTCTGTGCCTGCGATGTGGCATTGGCAAGCGCCAAAGAGAGGGCCTGCTCCCTCAGAACGTTGGTCTGATTGTCAGACAGGATTGACTGCACGCCGCTTACATAAACGTTAGGCACAGGTGCTATGCTCTGAAGGACGTCGCTTATGTTGTTTATGTTTGGAATGCTTGCCTCCAGCTGCTCAAGCGCGACGTACCTGCTGCTGTTCGGCTGCTTGAACATTGAATATGATTCCGTCTTAATAAGGCTGAAGTTATTGTCTATGAATTTCAGTAGGGTGTTGTTGAGCATGGATATGCTAAATGAGAGATTAGACGTGGCTATCTCAGGGGTGCTTCCAGACGAATTTATGAAGAGGGCGAGAACTGCCCTAGATGGGTATCCGTATGCGATTCCGGTTGCAGATACGTCTATGGTGCCTGACTGCTGCTGCAGGATGCCATGCGGATATGCTATATCGAGCAGTACTGCCACACCGAAGAAGATGAGCGCGAGGAAGGCGAATACGACAATCGTTGTTTCGGTTCTCATACTATTACATTATCTTTGACGGAAGCTTATATACCTTTACCATAGTCATCGTTTCCTTAAGTCCGCTCGGTATATTGGGGCTTACCTTCAGACTGTTCATGTCGTTTCTTACAGTCATGAACTCCTCTGCACTCTGTGCAACTAACGTTATGCTTCTCTGCCCCAGGAGCAGTGCTATTGCTATGTCGGGCTTGAGTTCCTCTATCGACATGGCCTGCAAGACGTACGCATCGAACTGGTTGCCCCCGATCATGCCTGCGTATGTTTTTGTCGACGGTTTTAATATATACAGGCTGTGGTGTTCGTGGCCGGAGCCGGTGTCTGTTACCTTTTGCACATCGACAGGCTCATCCCCTCTTGTTATGGTTATGCCGGGGAATGCCGCTCTCAGCTTCTCCGCCTGCAGCTCGTTGTTCTTCCTGCATAGTTCCTCGACCGAGTCGAACCTTATGCCCCTGAACTGGTCTATCAGAACCTCGTTTATCTTTTCCATAAGGCCGCTGCCCACCTTGTCGCTGAACTCTTTTTTCTCCTTTAATACAGAATTCACCAGCTTCATCGCACCGCAATCCGCATGCGCGAGCAGTCTTATCTCCTTTATGTTATTGCTGTTGACTATGGCTCGCAATGTGCCCTTTACGGCTTCGAAGTTTGCCCCGGCATTCCTGACATGGATAGTCTTCCCGTCAAATTTGAAGAATCCATGCTCCCTTCTGTCCATGCACCCTAGCTCTATTGCGTCAATTGCTTCTCTCATAAAATCACGGTTCCAATCTATTCATTGTCCTGGGGAATGGTATTGCGTCCCTTATGCTCTCGAGTTTCAATAGCCACCTTATAAGCCTCTCGGAGCCCATTCCGAATCCGGAATGGGGCACGCTTCCGTATTTTCGCAGCTCCACGTACCACTTGTAGTCTTTCTCCTTGAGCTTCATCTCTTTAAGCCTTTTGACAAGCTCGTCGTAGTCTGAGACGCGCTCGCTGCCGCCGATTATCTCGCCTATGCCCTCGGGCGCAAGCAGGTCGCCGTCGAGCACGGTCCTCGGATCATCAGGATTTATCTTCATGTAAAATGCCCGCATCTCCTTTGGCTGGTTTGTAAGGAAGACCGGCTGCGTGTTCTCCTGGACAAGGATCTTCTCCTCGTCAAGACCTATCCCGTCTCCCCATTTTATCTTCAGCCCTTTCTTCTGCAGTTCCTCTATTGCCTTTGCATAAGTCATGGATTCGAAAGGCGCTTTTATCCCAAGAAGGTCCTTTGGATCCCTTTTGAACTTTTGCAGTATGTCTGTTTGTTTTCTTGCCACTTCGTGGCATATCCTCTCGACAAGCTCCCCCTGCAGCTCCATGTTCATCCTCTGGTTGTAAAAGGCCATCTCTGGCTCAAGTTGCCAGAATTCCGTGAGATGCCTCGGCGTCCTTGAAGGCTCTGCCCTGAAAGAAGGGGCAAATACGTATACAAGGGGGTACCCCTCTATAAGCGCTTCGCTGTAGAGTTGGCCGGTCTGTGCCAGATACGCCTTCCCCCCGAAATAGGTGACCTCGAATACCGTCGCTCCGCCTTCTGCCGCAGAAGACGTGAATATCGGCGTCTGTATCTCAATGAATCCCTTCTCGTCGAGGAATTCCCTTGCAGTTCTCATTACGAAGGCCTTCATCTTGAGAGCATTTATGATTGCCTGCGACCTTACCCACAGGTGCCTGACATCGAGAAGGAACTCTGTGCTCTGATCCTTGCCTATGGGGAACGCCTCCCCTCTGAACTCGACCTTGAGCTCCTTGGCCCGTATCTCGTAGCCGCCAGGCGCCCTCTCCTCCTTTGCCACAGTGCCGTAAGCATAGACAACAGATTCAAGGAAGACGTCGTTTGCGTCTTTCCATGTATCTTCAGAGACATCCCCGCTCTTGATCGCGCACTGCACTACGCCGGTGCCGTCTCTTATCAAGACGAATGCGAGGTTCGTGCTTCCCCTCTGCCTGTACACCCAGCCGCGCACAAAGACTTCCTTTCCGACATTATCCTTAAGGTCAGATATTCTCGTTATCTTCTTTTCGCTTTTGGAAAGGTCCTCATTCAGAAGTTCTTGGAGCTTGCTGCCTGATTTTGAATTTGGCATGAATAAACTATATGAAGCTGAAAATTAAATACCTTGCTGCTGATGAATTTTGGGTTTAGATGGACGAGGCTGAGCTCCTCAAGAGATACAACAGCGTTTACCTTGAGATCATAATGAAATACAGGGACAAGATAGAAGATGGGGAGAGCATATCGGCCGCAGAGCTTCCAAGATTGATAGTGCCAGATGATGTTGGGGTCGTGGCGCTCGCAAAGAAGATGACCGATGAAATAGAAGGCTACAGCTACGATCGTGATTTTTACAGGGTGGCAGAAAGTGCATTCGATTACATCAACGTTAATATAGAGACCGTGGCATTGCCCATACAGTTCTGGCTGGCACCGGGCCAGACCCTGAACTGCAGGTGCGGCGACATATTTGACAAGGCTACTCTTCTCTGCAGCGTCCTTATAGCCATGGGAAATTATTCATCAAGGGTGATCGTTTCTACATACGGAGAGATCAGGATCCTGGCAGTGTATTTTGTCCTTGATGGCAGGATATCAGTCATGGACCTGGAAGATAAGAACATTATTTCTTTCGCAGACAGAGACACGTTCCTCAAGGAGTTTGTGCATGTCGGAGAGACCGACGCCGAAGCGTACGAATTCGGCGACAGCGTTTATGCGAGCCTTGCATGAGGCTTTGCCGTTCTCTTATAAATTCATAGCGGGAAAACTCCTATCTTTTAGATAGGAGATGAAAGCGAAGAATGTGAAAAAAAGTATATAAATCTTAATAGTATAATAGATA
>JAJYVZ010000027.1 GCA_021791725.1 Microcaldota archaeon
TATAAGCCGAGGTTGAACAGGAATATCGAGAGCATGAGCAGGTACGCATTGATCCTTCTCTTGTTCCTCGTTATGAGCTGCAGCCTTTCTATGAGCGAATGGCTTATGAATGAATGCTGCACATTCCTCACCGTCTTTATGATTGGAAACAGCCCCTGCATGCCAGTCCTGTTCTTCTTTGCCTCTATCTCTTCCTCTTCCTCTATGAAAACGAAGGCTATGAGCAATGCGATCACGTTTGCGAACAGGAGGAACATGATGTAATATTTGAGATTTGATTCGTTAATCAGGGCTCCGGGCACCATTGCCATGAAGAAGCCTATGAAGAACAGTATGTTGTATTCGCTGAGATACCTGGCAAGCAGCATGTCCTTCCTCTTGCCCATTATGAAGAGATTAAGCGACGGGGATGACGAAGATGAGACAAACGCATAGAATCCGAAGGCGAGTATAACAGAGGATATTGTGTGCAGCAGCAGAAGCGCGCCAAGAACCGGGAAGGTGCCAAGTATTGAGAATATTATGAAGTATTTCAGCCTTCCTATGTCGTCTGTCAGCTTGCCCCAGAGCACCGAAGACGGAACACTGACCAGGCTGAACACGGCAAGGGCTATTCCCACATCCAGTATTGTTCCGCCAAGAAGGAGGATGTAAAGAGGTATGATTATGCTTATTCCACTGGCTGTTGCCGCTATCGGTATTATCGAGTAGAGCCATCTCTTGTTCTCTTTCTTTGCAGGCATGCGCTCACTCCACACCAAGGAAGTCTATAGCTGCTTGCTTGTATATCCTCTTGGCTATCCTTATCTCCTTAATTGACACGCGTTCGTTGTACTGGTGGGCCTGGGAGAACGCGCCAGGGCCGTAAGAGGCCGTGTCTACGCCGGCTTTCCTGTAGAAGACAGCATCGCTTACGCCAGTGTCAAAAACAAGACGCGGTTTCTTTTTCTTCACTGATGTATAAGCCCTTGCGACGGACGATACTATGCCAGCATCGGGATCCGTCAATGCCGGATCTGTGCCGTCGGAGTATGTGATTTTTATCGACCCGTTGCCAGATTTTGTGTAGCGTTTTACGATTTTATTTACAAGATGCAATATCTTTCTGTAGTCAAACCCGTAAGGCACCATGAAGCTGATGTGCGCTTCGGCTGCGTCTGGCACGATATTTATGTTATGGCCCGACTTGAGATAGCCGACGTTCATTGTTATTCTTGATGTCGGTCTGGCTTCGACGAACTTCCTGAATCTGTCATTCTTAAGCTCGAATTCCTCGGCCATGCAGGAATCGGAATCATAAAACAGCTTTTTCAGGTATTGAGAATTCTGCGTAATGCTCTTGTTAAACCTGTCGATCTCGTTTCTTATCTCATGGATCGCAGAATCTAGTATTAGTCCGGCATCAACTCCGGCAGCAGGGGTGCTTCCGTGAGCCCCAATGCCTCTTGCCGCCAACATTACCCACAATTCCCCCTTTTCCCCTATTATTACATGGTCAAGATGCGGTTCGCCCATCAAGCATGCATCGGCCTTGTATTTTTTTATTATCTTGAGAAGAAGTTTATCTTTGATGTCGTAATTTTCCTCGTCGGGGCAAAGCAGGAGCTGGATCCTGCCTTTCAGCCTTCTATCCTGTGCGAGCTCAACGAATGCAGAGATCATACCGGCGCATGCCCCTTTCATATCCGCAGCTCCTCTGCCGTACAGCATGCCGCCCTTTGCCACCGGAGAGAATGGTTTTGTTTTCCATCTGCTTAAATCGCCGACAGGAACGACGTCTATGTGACCGTATAGGACTAGACGCTTACTCCCTCTACCTATCTCTGATATCAGATATACCATGTTCCTCTTTTTGGACATTAGTCTATAGCTTATTCTGTTTCTTTTTAGGATAGAGCATACGTATTTCAGGAGGAGAATGGTATTGGATGGGGGGTTTTGCGTGTCAAAGCTCACGAGTTTTTTTGCTATTTCCACTTCGTCCTCCATTACAATACACAGTAGTTAATGCAAATTAAATTTATAATGGTAATGTTTGGTTCCTAAAAACAAGCCAACAGGCAAGGGAAAAAATAGAGCGATAGGTATTTAGCAGGGGCATTCTATTTATTATAGAGCAGATGGAGACTACATTGAAACTCCTAAAAGATCTGATAAAATTCGATACAAGCAACCCCCCTGCAGATACGAGAGGGATATCGCATTATCTGGGCAGGTTGCTTGAGAGGAATAATATACCCTATCGGCTTCTAAAGAAAAAAGGCAACAGGGTATACAAGCATTCATTTTATCTTTTATCCGAGATAGGCAGGGGAAGTAAGTGTATAACACTGTATGGCCATTCCGACGTTGTGCCGGTAGGCGAGTTGTCGAAATGGGATAGTGATCCATTTACTCCAGTCGAGAGGGATGGAAGGGTATACGGCAGGGGATCTACAGACATGAAGAGCGGCCTTGCAGTTTTGGTTTCCACATATATGGAACTTGCCAAGGAGAGGGGAAAACTTGGTGGAAGGGTGCAACTCTTGGTCTGTCCTGACGAAGAAAATTATCTCAACAAAGAGAAATTGCTGCCGGAGATAATAGCCAAACATGAAACAAACGCGTGCATAATGGCAGAACCGCACAGCTCCATAATGATAGGAGAGAAAGGAGAGATGTGGCTTAAATTCATAGCAAAGGGCAAAGCCGCACACGGAAGCACGCCGTATGCAGGCGAGGATGCGGGGATCATATTAAATGATGCAATAGAGGAAATACGCAAAATTGTAAATAGGTTAAACTATGGTTATTCGAAAAGGCAAATAAAAATACGCGATTTGCTAGAAGAAGCTGACAAAAATATGGCGGAGGAGTTCGGACTTACCGGAAAGCGGCGCGCTTCGTTTGTAAAAAACCGGCCAAGTTCAAGGATTACGATGAATGTTGGTTATGTGCGAATAGGCCATAACATAAACGTAGTTCCGGACGAGGCAGAGGCGCACATTTCCTTTGTAATGCCTTACGGTTTTGACTACATGTCGCTTAAAGGCCGGATATTGAAGATGTTTAGCGGGTATGAAGGCAAAATCGCAGTTACCCTTTTTGGAGGGTCGAATGCGACTATGACCGATGCCAGATCGGGCTTGGTGAAGGCAATGGTTGAATCGTATAAAGAAGTGCACGGAGCCGATCCAAAGATTACATTCAATACGTCGACATCGGATGCCATGTTTTACAGAAGAGTAGGCATACCTACAATACTCCACGGCCCAGGAAGATTGGCCATGGCGCATAAGAACAACGAGTTTGTGGAGATAGCCGATTTAGAGCCTGCCAAGAGGGTATTTCTCAAGGCAGTAAAGAAGTTTTTAGCTACAAAATCCTAATAAAATATTTTGCACTATCCTGATTATCTTTTGAGACCCTGAATCTCTTTTCTCTGAAGTGAGGATTATAGTCAATACCCATGTTAAATCCCGGGATTTCGTTGAATCCGAATGCACTGTACCTGTGGATCATGTTAAGATTATCATCTTCCGTCCATCCAAGCATTGCTTTGAACCCTGCCTTCTGCGCGTATTCAATATGGGCTTCCATCATTTTGGTCGCCAGACCTTGGCGCGTCATGGCTGGATCTACAAACATGTCCACCGTATACGTTATATCGTAGGGGTTTATTCCCAAGTGCTCTATAAGTCCCGTCACCGATGGCAGAGCCTCGGACCTTGCCTCGTCCCTAACAGTCCCATAATTGATTGCAAGCCTAGCCCCAACTATCTTTCCGTCGTTTTCCGCCACAATTAATATTGCCTTTCCACTTTCAATTTCCTTTGTAAGCGATTTCAATTCCTCCCTGAAAAACTCGGCTATGCTTCGCTCTGTGGTCTTTAATTCGCTGCCACAGTCTTTGCACCCGCCGTGGTTTTTGGCCTCTTCTATGCTGTTCTTCCCGTATATTGCATTGCAGCTATTGCACGTAAAATACGTGACTCTTCCCCATGGTGGATTAAAGTATGCCTTCTCGCCGATCTTGCCTATATAATCCAAATCGGACTCTGAGAATTTGGGCATGTTTTCTTTGCTATAAACGGTGATATTTACTCCTTTTTTGACAAGGGGTGCAGCTGTACCCTCTTGGGTGCTAATATTCAGTGTCTTATCCCTTTGGATATCTATCATGCTCCTAAGATCCTTTAAGTAATACGTTACCTCCCCAATTTCGTAATCTTTATGGAATATTGGATTGTTGTTGGCATCCTGCCCGAACGCTATTCCCTCGTTTATTCCAGCGTCTTGAATTAGTTCATATCCGTATTTTCTGTATATCTTCACCATTGGTACGTTGGTGGTTACGGTCCAGCCCAAAACATAATCGCAGTTGCTTTCCTTTGCGTATTTCAAATGCTCCTGCACCAATGTGCTAGCCACCCCGTTCCCAATGTAATCTCGGCGTATGGCCAGGATCTGGGTATAACTTACCCCTTCTGGAAAATTAGTTATGCGTTTGGAAAGTTGGTTAAATAGCGGAATTAGTTCTGGTGCGGCATTTGATACGATATCTGACATTTTAGATACTATCCTGAAACCTATTACTTTATCATTCTTTTCCACGGTTATTATCGCACCTGTACTTGAGTTCAGGGCGAATCGTATCTCTCTGGTTATGTCTACCTCTCGTAATGACGTTGGTTTATAGTTCCAGGGAGGACGGGAAAATGCAGATTTGTAGATATCTATGATATCTGAAATCCTTCTCCCATCGAGTTCTTTTTCGTTTTTATAATATCGTACAGCGTGTTGCGTGGCATTATTCATTTCTTTTACACTTTTTGCGAACAACTCCATTTTTCTTAAATGTTCATTTTTTATCAGTACAAATGCTTTTAAATATAATTACTATTTTGTAATATCTATCTACAAGATTTGACTCATCGCATCCCTTACATCCTGGTCGCCTCCTTTATACCCAGCATAGAAAAAGCCAGAAGTATGGGGATTGCTACAAGAAACACACCAACACCCAATGGGAGCGAATCGCACGAATTGCTTGACAAATCCTTCTCTGCATTGTTTATTGCGCTGTCCAAAGCCTCGGATTTTATCCCTACCGCTAACCTTTCTTTCGCAATGCCTTCCTGGTTTGCATTGACCGTGTTTTGCATCCTCTGCTCGGTTTTTAGGCTTCCGATTGCGGCTTCTGCGGCTTTCTGGACTTCTATCACGTCTCCTATCGCTTCTGCCTTGTCTGATATGTTGTTCTGAAGCTTTTTGCTTGACTCCAAGGCGTTCAAGTCTTTGCTTATCTTTCCTAGTGTGGTCTGGGCGCGGTTTGCATCAAGATCATGAACCTGCCGCTGGAGAGATGACAGATCTTGTTTTAACGCTTTTACCGGGTTTGCCTGTCTTACTTCTACAATCGCTTTTGCAATCTGCGTCTTTGGGTATGGCATGGCCTTTGGCTGACACGCCCTGATCGCCCCGCCGAATGCGAGTATTCCCGCGGTTAGCGGAATCGCCACCATCTTCTGGACTGTACTCATTTCTTTTTGTTTTGTGTTTGTCATTTTTACACCTCTGGTTATTGGTTTTTCAATTTTCTTTTCCGTTCAATTTGACAGATAAGCTTGTTTTATACTATATAAACATTGTGTCGAAAACGTCTACGGATAATAATTCAACAGAGGGGCATAAGAGATAGCCTTAAATACATGAACAGGATAATGCTGGTAATATGGCAGGAGTGCAGCAGCCGGCTTCTCAGGCAGGCATATTCAATTATTATGACGCGCAGTCAAAGGGGCCGCAGATCAGCATAAAGATCTTCCTCATAGTTATACTTGTTCTTGCCGTTGTCGTTGTTGTGTTCGATCACGTTGTGGCGGTGTGATTATGCTATGAAGAAGGAGTCCTTCCTCTTCTCGCTTACTTCGCCCTGCTCGGCCATTAGGTAGAGGATTGCCCGTACGCCTTCCTCGTCCACGTCCAAGCTCCTGGATATTTCTGGCACCTTGTTTACCCCATTCCTCATCTCTTTCAGTATCCGTGGGCCGTTCTTGTCGAAGAAGCTTCTGAGTATTATGTAGAACTTCTTGTTGAAAGACCTTGTGCCCAGGACCATGCCATGCCTTATGCTCTCCTCAACGGCAGACGAGAGCGAGGACGCCTCTGACTCTGATTGCAGCACTATGAACCCGTTTTTCTCAAGGATCTTGACATTCTCGTTCTCAGGATTTGCATTGGAGGGGTAGTCTGCTGGCCTGAAGGCGTATCTAGGCGCAATTGCCGGTTCGGATTTTTGCGCCGGGGCCGCCCTGCCTGCGGGTTTTCCCATATTCTTCCTCATCAGGAAGCTGTCGTATATGTTCTTGGGTATGCTGTAAAGTTCCTCCTTCCTCTTCTCGTCCTTGTATAGCGAGACTACCCTGTACTTCATCAGCCTTTCCAGCGTCTGTTGTTCCCTATCGCTCAGCTTCTTTGAGACATTCTGTATGTTCCGCTCATTGAATCTCAGCGTATCGAGTTTCTTTAACACGGCTATATCCTCGTCGGTGATTCTGTAGCCTTTTCTCTCCTCGCCGATGGAAGGTTCCTGCGCACTTGCCTGCGCCTGGTTCTGGGTTGGCATTCCGCCCATGAGCAGCTTTGACGCATCAGAGCTCTTGGCGAAGAGGAACGATTTGTCGTTAAGCCTGAAGAACTCGACGGCCTCATCCTCATTAAGGTTAAGGGCGTTTATAACGTCCCTTGGAAGATAGAGTATAAGCTTGTTGTTGCTCTTATAGATTTTCACCATGTTATGGCCCGGAATAGTGCAATGGCGTAGAAAGGCTAAAAAGTTTACTTGCCAAAGATAGTTGATTATATTATGTATAACAATCCATTAAAAGATATGCGTCAGGAATTCCTTTCGCTTTTGGAGGGCGCCATAAGCAAAGGATACGCAAATGCAGGGCTTGACCCCGGAGACATCGAAAATAGTATAGTGCCTGGCAGGCAGGGACACGGAGACCTCAGCAGTTCGGTATCGTTCAGGATAGCCAAGACGCTGAAGCTGAATCCGAATGATGTCGCAAACACGTTGGCCGGGAGCATGCGCTCCACGAAGCGTTTCTCGAAGATTTCTGTTGAATCGGCGTACATAAACGCGTCTTTTGACAGGAAGCTCTACGCTAAGAAGGTCATCACAGGCGTGCTGAGGCTAGGGGATAAGTACGGCGTGGGAGACGCCGGGAAGGGAAGAAAAGTGATAGTCGAGTTCCCTAGCGTGAACCCGAACAAGCCCTGGCACATAGGCCACCTCAGGAACGCCCTGCTTGGCGACGCGATATCAAACATAATGGAGAGCAACTCATTCCGTGTGGAGCGTGAGGATTACATAGACGATCTTGGCCTGCAGATCGCAGTGAGCCTCTGGGGATACAAGAATGTGGACAGCAACCCCGACACGAAGTTCGATACCTGGCTTGGCCAGCAGTATGTCATAGTGAACAAGAGGATGGAGAATTCGGATGTGAAGAGGGAGGTCGAGGAGCTGCTGAAGAGAATAGAGATTAGCGGAACGCCAGAGTCAATGGAGAACAGGAAGCTTGCCGAGAAGTGCGTGCGTGCGCAGTATCAGACCGCATACAATTACAACATATGGCACGACACGCTTGTCTGGGAGAGCGACATAATAAGGGAGAGGATGCTGGACAGGGCAGTCGGGATACTTAAAGAGAGGGATATGGTGCATGTGCCGATAGCAGGAAAGTACAGAGACTGCCTTGTGCTGAAGCTGGAGGGCGCTGGAAGGGATGAGGACGAGGAGAACGCAAAGGTAATAATAAGGAGCAACGGAGTGCCGACTTACATAGCCAAGGACTTCGCATTCCATCTCTGGAAGATTGGCATGATACCGGATCAGTTCAATTACTCCGTTTTCGGCGAGGAGCAGGCAGAAGGCAGAGTTCTTTACTCGACATCGGAGAAAGGAAAAATGATTAAGGGGCATGGGGATGCGGACATAGCGGTCAACATAATAGGCGCGGCGCAGTCCCAGCAGCAGAGCATACTGAAGTACATGATAAAAGGAGCCAGCAATAGCAAGAAAGAGGTGATCCATCTGTCGTACGGCGAGGTAGACGTAGAGGGCGGGAGCCTGAGCGGAAGGACTGGCGGATGGATTGGGGAGCAGAAGAGCTATACTGCCGATTCGCTGCTGTCTGAGAGCGTATCGCGGGTAAAAGGCATAATGAAGGAGAAGGGGCATGGCGGCGAGGAGAGGATAGCAAAAGAAGTAGCGCTAAGCGCAATAAAGTTCGAGTTCCTGAAAGTTTCTCCGGAGAAGAAGATTGTTTTCTCATGGGACAAGGCGCTGGACTTCAGCGGAAACTCAGGGCCGTACTGCATGTACACCTATGCAAGGGCCTCGAAGATCGTTGAGAAGGAGAGGCGCATGAAATTGGAGGAAAAAGACCTTGATTACATTAGCGACGGCATAGACTACGATCTCATCAAAGCGATAGGAAGCGTTCCTGAAGCGGTAGAAAAAGCGGCGAATGAGTACAGGCCCACGGTGATTGCTGATACGCTCCTTGACATATCAATGCTGTTCAGCAAGTTCTACGAGACAATGCCCGTGCTCAAGGCCGAGAAAGAGAGGAGAGTGAGGCTTGCAATAACCTATTCGGTGAAGCAGTCGGTAGGCAACATGCTGAAGATTTTGGGAATAACGCCTCTTGAGACCATATAATAGCTGAAGCTAGCGGGAAGGCAGTATACAAAATGTGTAGTCGTGGGATGCCATAGGCGCTTCCTGCCGCCAATACGTGTCAGTAATCGGATATGCTCTTCTGCGTAGCGATCTTCTTTGGTTTTTCCCTGTTCATTATGTCGACTATGCCGAATATGCCGTCGTATCCTGGTATGAGATTGACCTCTTCGTCCCTGATCCTCCTTATCGCCTGGCCCAGCTCCTTGTCGACATTGCCTATTGAGTTTATGTCGGATTTCAGCAGGACGTTGAACTCGCTGCCGAACCTCTCTATAAGTTTCATGTATGCGCCCTTGACCCCGACAGCGGTCTCGGGCTTCTTCATCATGTACGAGAGCACCTCGATAAGCGGCACTGCGTGGACGTAAGGTATGGCGTTAGCTGGTATGTATCCTTCCGGCCTGTCAGCCAACTCGTTTATCCTGTGAAGCACCCCAAGCGTCAATCTCTTTCCGCAGACCGGGCAGACGTTGTTGTACTTTGCGGATCTCTCAGGGCTTGACGAGAAGCTGCAGTTCCTATGGCCGTCGAAATGGTACTTTCCCTCCTCGGGATAGAACTCCACGGTCATCTTTATTTTCTTAACGTCTTTGCCTATTATCGCATTGGATATCTCGCCGTATGACAGCTTATCCTCGGGTATGTCGAAAACGTTGGCTTCCCTGCCTATCTTCTGGACGGAGTGCGCGTCGCTGTTTGAGAGAAGAGTGTACTTGTCAAGGGAGGATATCCTCCAGTTCATTATCGGATCGGAAGACAGTCCGGTCTCAAGAGCGTGTATATGCATCTCCTGGTCCTCGTAAGCGTCTTTCATGGAGTCGAACCCTGACAACGAGCCGAACACGCCGAACCAGGGCGTCCATGCGTGTGCCGGAAATACAATTATCCTCTTGTCTATCCCATGGAGTATCTCTACAAGCTCTGCTGCGCTC
This sequence comes from Microcaldota archaeon, assembly GCA_021791725.1. GTDB lineage: Archaea > Micrarchaeota > Micrarchaeia > Micrarchaeales > CABMGC01 > JAJYVZ01. The sequence goes on from JAJYVZ010000027.1 coordinate 9,667, forward strand.
ATTCCCAACTGGGGCCTGCCGTCCGATTCGAGAGATCCAAACCGCTTAAGCGCAGCATTCACCTGCTCAACGACCTCTATGCTGGGCGCAAGTATGCAGTTGTGGATCTTCCTCTGGCGTGCGCCTTTGGTGAATATCGTGGATACCTCTGAGGTAAGGATGAAGTCGGTCTTGGCTTCGTAGCCTTTTAGCCTGTACAGCCCATGTTTACCCTCTACGAGCTTGTCCTTTATCTCGTGCATCCATCTTGGATGCGTGAAGTCTCCGGTGCCTATGACCCGTATCCCCTTGTCCACCGCCGAATTGTTTATTGCTTCAAGAGTTATGTTCTTGCTGCATGCCATGGCATAAGGCGAATGTATGTGCAGGTCTGCTATAATTTCCATGCTATCAAGATTACGATCCTTCTTTGCCGCTCAGGGAGAGTGATTGCTGCTTACTGAAGAATTGGCCTGGAAGTTATTTTAGGCTTTGCCAAGTGCCTGTCTGGGATTTTCTCCTTCTAGGTATGTATATGTACTCCCTGCCCCACGGATCCTTTGTCTTAACCCTCGTAGGCCTTACTTTCGTGTACTTGGAAAGCGCGAACTCGTCCTTCACCGGTTCCTCGGTTACCATTGGGCCCTGCTTTGGATAGTGCCTTGGTTCCTTGTCTGTCTGCAGTATGGTTATGCACGATACCGGGCACTCTTCTGGGCAGATCATGCACCCTATGCACCTGTCCACCTGTATCGGATATTCGGTCATGTCGTCCGTGGGAATCGAACCGTCTTTTGTATCCTCCACTTTTTTGTGTGCGGGTCTTGTGAAATCTAGCGCGTTGACTGGGCATGTATCTCCACATATCCCGCACTGTATGCACAGCGAGTTGTCAAACGTGAACTTGTACGGCATGCACAGCACTCATTTCTTCTGCTGCTCCGGAATCTGCGTCTCCTTTATTATTGGGCTCGGCGGCGTCTTTATCGAACCTCTGGGCGCGTTGTCCTTAAGAGAGGACGCGAATGCTATTCCCCCGGCAACTACTATTATCAGGAATGCCGCGTAGAATGTGTAAATGGCAAGCGCGGGGTTTGTCTGCGAATTGAATGTGGCATACATGTAGCCCCAGAAGTTAGAAGTAGAATTAGATACCGTAGGGGGCAGGGTTGAGAGCTGCACGGCGCTCTCGGTTATGAATATGGTGCCGAAGATGTACAGCACCGACCCTATGCCCACAAGATACGTTATTATCTTGTTATATGAAGGGTCTTCATCTGTATCAAAGAGGAGCATAAGCAGAAGCGCAATGGCAAAGAAGACTATCGATATCGGCTGAAAAGGCACCGCTATCGGATAGTCCTGGTACGTCCCTGGCCATAGGAACGTAATGCCGAGGAACACTATGGCGAAGATACTTGCGTCCTTTAGCAGTACGTACGTCAGCCACCATATATCGGCAGCAAGCCTGAGCGTGAACTTCCTCAGTATCCTTAGGAAGTAACTTCTGGCTATCTGCATGGAGATGGCAAGCACCATGAGCAGCATGAGAACTACGGTTATAGTCTGTTCTATTATGACCGATGCCGAGCCTATGTAGACCTGCGAGGCCTGCAGAAGAATAGCTGATATTCCCAATCCCAGCATCAAATCAATTAAGCATCTGATTAAAGGGCTAAAAACCTTGTTATGGCGCTATTTCGCTGGCCTTAGCGCAAGGGCAATCCCAGATGCGCCTTCGCCCCTGTCTTCCTGAAAGCCCCCTTCAGCGCCTTGAGTATGCGCAGTGGCAACGAAATATTCCATGTTGCGTTTTCTTCAGGACGGCCTGTGGCATCTCCGCTACGCACGTATGCCACGCGTGCGATGTCTAGGGATGCGTCTGCGCTTACATCCAGTCCCCAAGTGCTCTCCATGCAGCTGCCCATAACTGCTACTGCGCCCTTCCCGGAATAATGATACGCCCTTTCTTCGGTAGGCATTGCATAGAACGTGTCCTTGTCGATCTTGACGAATGCGCCGGATTCGTTTATGAGATGGTATTTTGAACTCGAAAGACCTTTCTGCGCAACCCAGACCCAATCCATATTGGTTAGCTCCTTTCTGAAATCCCCGTCATTCCTGAATCTCAGCGCAACCTCATCTAGGGTCGCCTGCCTGAAACCTTCTGGTATGGCTATTGCCGCTTCTGACGACCTTACGCTTTTGCCCGTCAGGAATATCTTAGCCGTTTCCGCCAGCGGCTGACGCAATATCCTTTCCATGATATCGTCCCATTATCTTGTGGTATTATTCTATGTTCCGTAATTCATTTAAGGCTTGTTGTATAAACAGGCGCATAACGATATAGGTCGAATTTACTGACGACACTTCTCTGGAATTCGTTATTAGAGACTATCTGGAATTTGCTTTTCCCATCGGGAAGTTTGTATTT
>JAJYVZ010000028.1 GCA_021791725.1 Microcaldota archaeon
GGAAGGGAGCCGGGGTGTTCGTGCTCATAGACCCCGTAGACTACAGGAAGCCTGACGACGCGATAAGCACTGCCGTCAGCACCATAGAGGGCGGCGCAGACCTGGTGCTTGTCGGGGGAAGCATAGGTGCGCAGGGAGAGCTCCTGGACTACGTGTCAAAGGGAATCAAGGACAAGATAGGGGATACCCCGCTGGTCCTCTTCCCGGGAAACATAGCCACGCTCACAAGGTATGCGGACGCGGTGTACTTCATGTCTCTCCTCAACGCAAGGAACCCGTACTGGATAACGCAGGCGCAGATGCTCTCCGCGCCGATAATACGCCACCTTAAGATAGAGCCGCTTCCAGTGGGATACATAGTGGTCGAGCCTGGAGGTACGGTTGGCTGGGTTGGGGACGCGAACATGGTGCCTAGGGAAAAACCGAAGATAGCGTCGGCGCTTGCGGTGGCTGGGGAGTACTTGGGAAACCGTTTCATTATAACTGACGTTGGCTCCAATCCGCAGCTGCAGAATTCTGGGCCAGTGCCGCCGGAGATAATAAGGGAGGTGAAGATCTCGATAACTGTGCCGTACATAGTCGCTGGCGGGATAAACAGCCTTGACGCGCTAAGGAACACTTTCCAGAGCGGGGCAGACATAGTGCAGATAGGCACAGCGTTGGAACGATCAAGCAAAGCAAAGGACATAGCCCAGAGCTTCGCAAAGATAGTGAAAGAGGAAGGGAGGAAGAAACTCGGATAAGTTGAGCTGATGCGCGAGCTGGCGGCAATAGAGGTGGACTTGCTTGTCAGGGAACTCAAGCGCATTGAAGGCATGTACATAAAGAAGTTCTACGATCTGGGAGACAACTCCTTCAAGATATCGGTCTCGGGAAAGGATGGGACGCTGATGCTCTACCTCAGGCTCCTCAGGACGTTCAACATAAGCGCATTCAGCGAGCCGGCGGAAGAGGCCACTAATTTCGCAATGGCGATGAGGAAGAGGATAGCGGGGAGCAGGATAGAGAGCGTGTCGCAGCACGGGGCTGACAGGATAATAATCTTGGGCATCAGGGGAAAGGACAGAAGGTACAGCCTTGTTGCCGAGATGTTCGGGAAGGGAAACCTCATGCTTGTCGGCGAAGATCAAAGGATAGAGATCGCATACAGGAACGCGTCGATGAAGGACAGGGAGATACGGGCAAGGCAGTTGTACGCATTTCCGAAGAGCGAGCCATTTGATTTCCACAGCGGAATTACGGATGAGAAGGCCACGGAGATGGCAGAAGGAGCCACAAATGAGGATACGAAGCTGATAAAGGCGCTGTCGAAGAGGCTGGACATAGGCCCGCTATATCTTGAAGATATAATAACAAGGGCAGGGCTGGATCCGAACATGAAGGCATCTGACGCCGCTAGGCATTCGGATAGGCTGGCTCGGGAGATACGGGCATTCTTCGCTGCGATAAAGGAGGAGAAAACAAGGATTTACATGGACCAGAATGGAAGAATGATAGACTATGCGATAAAGGCGATTAAGAAATACGATGCAGACAGGTGCACTTACTACGACACGCCAAGCAAGGCGCTGGACGCGTTCTATCTTGAAGAGCGGTCGTCGGCAAGAGAAACGGAGGACAGGGAATCGTTGCAGATACAGGAAAGCGTGAAGAGGCAGAACGAGCTTATAATCAGGTACAGGGCTGAGGAGAATGAGGATAGGGAAGCCGGGGACTTGGTATTTAAGAACATGAGTCGATTAAATGAGTTGATAGGCTACGTGAGGGAGAAGAAGAGGGTGGGCCTTGAGGAGCTGAGAGCGGCGTTCCCAGACCTTTCAGTAAAGTCGATAGACCTGAAGAACAAGACTGTTGAGATAGAGATATGACCTGGATGGTTTTATGATAAAGATAGTAACACTGGGAACTGCCGGATCCACCCCTACGAAGGCAAGGGGCTTGCCAAGCATAGCCATAGTGCATGACGGCGACGTTTACCTCTTTGATTGCGGAGAGGGCACGCAGATGCAGATGATGAGGTTCGGGCTGAACATATCAAAGGTAAAGGCCATCTTCGTGTCGCACATACACGGAGACCATGTAATAGGAATAGCTGGCCTGCTTAGGACCATGGCGCTAAACAACAGGAAAGACGGAATAGATATATACGTGCCGCAGGGGGCAAAGAGGCCAATACAGAGCCTGATATTCTTTGACAAGGCAATCATAAGGTTCCCCATCGCGATCAAGGAGATAAAGGCGGGCAACGTATACAAGAAAGAGGATTTCGAGATATCAGCCTTCAAGGTGGAGCATTCGGTCCTTGCATACGGATACCTCTTCAGGGAGAAGGACAGGCTGAGATTCATAAAGGACAGATGCAGGGCAGCAGGGCTAAAGAATACGATGTTCTCGGAGCTGGCAAAGAAGGGCTCTCTCAGGATCGGCAAGAAAGACGTCAGGCTGAAGGACGTCACGTACATGCAGAAAGGGGCTAGCGTAGCGTATGCGACAGACACCAGGCCTTCGGTCAGCACTGTTAACGCGGCAATGAACTGCGACATACTCATACACGAGGCGAACTTCATGGAGAGCGAAGCGCAGAAGGCGATGGATAGGAAACATTCCACTGCAAAGGAAGCGGCAGGAGTAGCGAAGAAGGCAAAGGTAAAAAAACTTATATTGACACATATAAGCGCAAGGTACAGGAACACGAAGGAAATGCTGAAGGAAGCTAGGAGCGTGTTCGCCAATACGGAGATAGCGCAGGACGGTTCGGCATTTTATCTTGGCAAAGGAGGCATAGTCTAGTGGTAGGACGACAGATTGACATTCTGTAAGCAGGAGTTCAATTCTCCTTGCCTCCACTTAAAGGTGCAAACATGGAAGCTGAAATAGGGATAATAGGCGGTTCTGGATTCTATTCCCTGGCAGGGAATCTTGCGGAAGTGGAGATGGATACGCCTTTCGGGAAGCCGAGCTCCCAGATAGGCATAGGCAATATCGGGGGAAAGAAGGTAGCATTCATATCAAGGCACGGAAAGAAGCACACCATACCTCCGCACAAGGTTCCATACAAAGCCAACATAGAAGCCCTTAGGCAGCTCGGAGTCAAGAGGATAATTTCTTCTTCGGCAATAGGATCGCTTAGGAAGGAGTACAGGCCTGGGGAGATTGTGCTCTTTGACCAGTTCGTGAACATGACGCATGGGCGTGACGACACATTCTTCCACGAAAGCCCGGTAACGCACGTTAGCTCTGCCGATCCTTACTGCGGGGAATTGCGCGAGTTTGCTGCAGAAACGGCAGGCAGGATAGATGCAAAATTGCACAAGACAGGGACAGTGGTAGTGGTGAACGGGCCGAGATTCTCAAGCAGGGCTGAATCAAGATTCTTCAAGGCGCAGGGATTTGACGTGATAAGCATGACTCAATATCCGGAGGTCATGCTTGCGAGGGAACGGGGCATATGCTATGCCGGGATAGGCACGATAACGGATTATGATGCTGGGCTAGAAGGAAGCGAAGACATTGAACCGGTGACCGCAAAGGAAGTGTCAGCCAATTTTGCAAAGACCGTAGGCATGGTAAAGAAGATGATAGTAGAGATGATTCCGATGGTGAGAACGGAAAGGATGTGCAGATGCGGCAACGCGCTTGACGGTGCCGTGATGGGCTAGTATCTTGCAAGAGAGATTATTTCATGGCCCTGCAACAGCTTCCTTCCATTCAGGAAACCCAGTTCTATCAGAAATGCTAGAGCGGCAACATTGCCGTGAAGTTGGTTCACTAGCGATACTGCCGCGGATGCCGAACCTCCTGTCGCAAGTACGTCATCGACTATCAATACATCGTCTCCGCGCCGTATTGCGTCTTTGTGCATCTCCATTGCCGCTTCTCCGTATTCGAGCGAATAGCTGGTGCTTATAACATCGGCAGGAAGCTTTCCCTTCTTCCTTATCGGCACGAAGCCAATACCCGTACGATAGGAAAGCGCAGACCCAACCAGGAAACCCCTGGCTTCTATTCCGGCTATCGCATCAATGTTCCTCCCTTTTATGAGATCGGCGAATGCGTCAACGCATGCTGAGAAAGCCTTCCCGTCTTTTAGCAGAGGCGTTATGTCCTTGAATACTATGCCTTCCTTGGGATAGTCCCTAACGTCGCGTACCTTGCTCTTTATCAGGCTCTCTATCTCCATGGAACAAAAATGTTCATGAAAAGGGTTTAAAGGTTTGCTTCCAAAGTAATCTTTGACCAGCATGACCAACATAAAGACGCTTAGGAGAGCCGAGAGGCTGGAGAAGCTCTTCAGCAGGCTTGCGTACGTATCCCTAGCAGCAGACATAGGAATATCCGCGGTGACACTGGCATCGATGAACAGCAACAGAAGCAACCTGCAGGGAGTGATGACGATACTGAATTATTCGCTCACAGCCATAGTGCTCGCCTCCGTGACTGTCTTTGCGCTGCTCATGGGCCTTAGGCACTATGAGAAGGTAATAAACTACGGCGTTGGGATAAACAGGAAGTTCCAGTGGAGGTTCAGAAAGAGAATACTGTAACTGTTGCGCGTGTATGTATGGTGAAGAGGAAAGTGGTTGAGGAAACTTTAAGGAAATACAAAGAGGCTTGGATAAACAGGGATCCTGACAGGATACTGGAGATATTCACGGGTGACGCCAGATATCACGAGCGTGTGCTTGAGAAGCCGTTCATGCGCCATGCTGGGATAAGAGATTACTGGATGAGAAAGGTAGTCGGAGAGCAGGAGAAGATACGGTTCAGGCTTCTCAATCTATATATAGAGAAGAATACGGCAATAGCGGAATGGGAAGCATGGTTCCACGACAGGAAAAGGAATGCCAGCATACATATGAAGGAAGTTGCAATACTTGAATTTCGGAGGAATAAGATACGTTCTTTGCGTGAGTACTGGTCTTCAGAGAAAGGATGAAACATAGTTCAGAAGCTATATCTCGTGCCTCTCCACATCACACTATTCATGCGCCTTGCCTCGATGAAGTTGAGAAAGTATATGAACGGCATCATTGCCGTTATTGCGGCCAGCGATATGCCTATCCGCAGTCCCTTCTCTTTTGCCTTGAAGTAATTCTTTGTCAGAGTCTGCGCGAAATGCAGAAGCAGTATCAGGAATATGGGAGAGACGGCCACGGACAGAGTCACGCCAGAAAGAAAGACTATTATCTCCGCGGCGGAGAAGGCCATCCCGTAATATAATATCTTCTTGTTCCCGAAGATCGAGAACTTTGTCTGCCTGTTTGACCATTCAAGGAATCTTCCAAAATTATCGTCTGAATTTACATATGGCTGCGGTTTTCTGACATACGCTACCTTCAACCCTTTCGCCGTAGCTATCTTCGTAAGCGATATGTCGTCGGATATAGAGTATGCCGAATCCTTGAAGAATTTGAGCGATTTCGCATCCAGGAGGGATTTCCTGAATGCAAGGGAGCCGCCCCACCCGAACTTTGTAAGGCTTGAGCTCATGAGGCTCTCGCCTGCAAACCCCCATACTGCCTTTACCCTGGCCCAGAAGCCGCCTATGGGATTGAAGTATGGGAACATCGTGGATATGCCGATTTTTGTGTCAGACAGAGGCGCTACGAGGTTGCGTAGCCATGATTCGCTTACCATTACGTCAGAATCGGCTATTGTGTAAACGTCGTAATTGTTGAACCGCTCGAATGCGGTGGATATAGCCCTTACCTTTCCGCTGCACCTAGTGCACTTAGATGCGGATACGATGTGCCTTATGCCTGCTTCCTTGATTATCTTTACTGATGGATCGTCATTGCTGTCTGTCACTGCTACGACGTCGTATAGTGCATATTGCTGTTTCTTTATTGATTTTAGATTCTCGTAAAGGGTCAGGTCTATCCCTTTGCACGGCACTATGACTAGGACTTTGGCAGTGTGCTGAATGGGCTTCTCCTCTTCGGGTTTTGAGGCATATCCCCTTACGTCTATTATTGTTAGGAAGACGAACGATATTGCCACAAACCACAGATACAACACTTGGATTCCCATTTTTCAACCTCTGGCCTTAAGATCTTCCACGCGCAGAGTTATACCATTTTTTTATGTTGCGGTTCAGCCTCCGGAAACATGTTGTTTCCCAGGTCCTCCCATTCGCCAGAATCCAACGGCTCTGTACATACGATCAGTGCATTCTTTCTGATACCGTAGCGCCTTTTGTAATTGCCTTATTCTTATCTATCGCATTCCTTGCCTCCTGATTCGTATTTGTTTGATACGTAAAGTTTTGCCGTAGGTAAATGTATATATCGGAGATACTGCTTGTTACTGTATTTCTGCCTTTCTTAGACCGGCAAGCATCTCTGTCTCCCTGTCTATCTTCCTTGTATTAGTCTGCATCTGCGCCATTAATTTTTCGTGGCGCTTCTGCGTATCCCTTATTCTTGACTTCAGCTCGGCAGGCACTGACATGAGAAGCATATCCAATTTTTGTGCCTTGCCATTATTATAGTATCCTGTTTTGCATATTTCCTGCATCACGATGCTGCATTTCTGCCTGGTTTCCAGAACAAGTTCTTCGTGGACTTTTTTAATCTCCGAACCAAGAGATTCGCGCGCTTTCAAATTTGCCTCTCTTCTCGCTAATATATAGTCTGCGCATTTTGAGCACTTGGCAATAGGGACATTAATATTGCGGAAACTCGTCAACATACACCTTCCCGGTAGTATTTCTGGATAAACGCCTATTTAAAACTTCTATACAAGTTCTCTAAACCCGAATTCCCTTGCTTTGCGGCCTTGACTGGAAGATTTATCAATACGGCTTGGCCTCTGCGGCCCGGATTTCATTGCCGCAGGCTTTGCTTTAGAGCATCTCCTGTTACCTTATCCAATGGGGCAGACCGCCAAACGTGTCTTCGATGGCGGCTCTTGGCATCCTCATTCTCCATGCGCAGCATTATGACTATCTTGTAACAGCCTTCCTTGCCGTTGGATATGCTTACTCAGCTTACGTCCTCCATCCCTTTTTTCCGATCTCGCCCGCTATCTTTGCCTCGGCATAGAAGAACGATGGAAAGTAATCAGTAAGGTGAGAAAAGGAGGAAGTGCTTGAAAATCCCTGACCTTTTAAGGTCTTTGGTGTGATTGCACCCTCCCCACAACACAACTACACATTTTGCACCATAGAGTGCTGATAGATGGATGTTGCGTGGCCCCCACAAAACAACATTGTAGATTGGTTATAAAAAGGTGAATGCTGAAATGTAATCGTAACGGCGTTTTTTGCATAGATGGGATTTCCCGCTCACGGTGTTAAAAGTTTATAAGACATGCAGATTTCGTGCGTTTTGATTACCTGCAATGCAGGCAAAACCGGATAATATTGATTTCCTTGACAGGAGATAACCTACCACTTTGCCCTTGGAGACAAGAGTCTTTCGCTTTTCGTTTTGTATGTTTCTCTCTAATTCCTAAAAAGCGAAATAAAAAACGAAACATTAGGCAAAGTATATAAGGTTTAATCTCAAACCATTAATTCCTGGCGATTTATTGGGAAGGCATGGATATACCAAGGACAGGATACTGCAGATGATATTGGAAGGGAACAATAACCTTAGCAGTATAGCCAGGGAGCTGGAACTCGCGCCTTCGACGGTCAGCAAGCATCTTCAGGATCTCTTGAGGGCCGGTGCAATCATAGAGATAGAGAACGTGCACACTAAGAGATGGAAGTATTACAAAGCTGCAGACATTGGCGCGTACAAGATTTATAAGAGAGGCGTACTGACGAAGAACAGAGTTCTTGCCACATCGATCGTAGCAGTGCTGGCCGTACTTTCGATAACCTTGTACATTTACGCCCAGAGTGCGGCCAGCGGCACTGCATACGTGCCTATAAGCCTTACGGATCCGCCACAGGTTCCTCCGGGGACGCAGGCCCTTTTTCTGAATTATTCTTCTGTAAGCGTACTTGTGGGCACTAAGGGCAGCACGCAGTGGGTTGCTGCCGATTCAGCAGGAAGGATAGACCTCATGAGCCTCATAAACGTCAGCCAGGTAATCGCAGGCATGAATCTGGGCCTTGATTCAGAGGTCGAAGAAGTCAGATTCAACATCTCTTCTGCTGCAATAACGATAAATAACGTCACCTATCCTGTTTACACTTCTAGCCGCGATGTGATGGCCAGGATGGCAAACACGGACGTAAACTCCAACTCCGGCATATTGCTGGACTTTTCCCCTTTGGTCATACCGGCATACGGAAACAATTCCACTTACTTCCTGTTAGTTCCTTCGATGAAAGCTGCCCTAATCGACTCTGGTTTGAATGGCAAGACCCAGGATATTATGCAGAGGAGGATGCCACTTACTTCGAGTTACAAAGCACTGCTTTCCGAAAGTGATGACAACGTCACTGTAGTCAACGAAACCTTCTCGGCAAGCCATAACTCCACTTCTTTTGGCATAACCTTGAGGAACAGCGGCGATACAAATGCGACGATATTAAGCGTGGTGCTGCAAGCCGGTTCTCCGGTATTCGGTGATGCGCGGCAGGCCGGAAATTTCATGATTGTCCAGACCAATGCCACTGAAGGAGATGGAGTTTTCGTAGTAAGTGGAGAAGGCGGCTCAGCGAGCTTGCCAACGCCGATGGTCATGGGAGGGAATAGGCAGATCAATCAGGGAATGGTGGAGCATATAGGTGGGATACGCATACATATGATTGATGGGAACGGTTCGATGCTTGATGTAAATGCCACGCAACTCTATGCCTACAGAAGCGGGGCGGCGCTATTTACCATACGCCTCCAGAGACCAGTAAACCAGATAGTGCTCCATGGTATGCCCCTGCAGTTCATGCCCATTAGAATTGGACAGGCATATCTCTATAACGAAGCTGCAAACCTTATGCTCAGCCACATTGACGATATAATCTTTGTGGCTGACAGGAACGGCACGCTACTCCTCCCTTACAGCATGATTGGGACGAGCAGGGCAGACATTGGATACACATTGGCTCCGGATTCAATGGTAAAGCTCACGTTCAACGGGGTAATATCCCTCGGAAAGGGGGATGGAAGGGTTGCGGTGCTCTCCAACAACACCAAATACAGGGTATCGATCCTGACGAGCAAAGGAATTGCGTCCCAGTCAAACGTGACATACGTTGAGAGATAAGCTAAAATGAAGAATATGAATTTGGGCGGAGAAGCTAAATGGCTTCAGAACAGATGATGTTATTTGAATACTTTGGTATGGAGATGAACGATGCGGTGGTAAGGGCAGAACATGTTAGGAAGGTCTACAAGACAGAGGAGATAGAGTATATGGCAATAAGAGATATATCGTTGACAATTCGCAGAGGCGAGTTTGCAACGGTGCTAGGACCTTCAGGGAGCGGAAAGACCACTCTCCTTGACATTATAGGCACGCTTGATACCCCAACATCAGGCAGGATATTTATAGACGGGATAGACGTATCCTCGCTAAACGACAACGAACTGTCAAGAGTCAGGAACGAGAAGATAGGTTTCATCTTCCAGTCGTACAATCTTGTGCCGTACCTGAGCACATTGGAGAACGTGATGCTGCCCCTTGTCGTCACTGGCAAGGACGATGGCAATAGCAGGGAGAAGGCTAAACGGATGCTTGCGGAGATAGGCATGAGCAGCAAGCTCAAGAAGAAGCCAACAGAGCTGAGTGGCGGAGAGCAACAAAGGGCGGCGATAGTCAGGGCGCTGATGAACAATCCGCCGCTTATACTCGCCGACGAACCTACGGGCAACTTGGATTCGAAGACCTCTGATGCAGTACTCGGGCTTCTGATAAAGGAGAGCAAGGAAAGGGGTGCCACCATACTTATGGTGACCCATGATCCCCGCGTAGCCGCGAGGTCCGAGAGGAGGATATATTTAAAAGATGGAATAATAGAGAGGGAAGTAAGATAATTGGTGGATAGGATGAATGCAAGAATATCAATGTTTTTGGTAATTGCGCTTGGCCTGGTGGTAGTGCAATCTGGGATGACAAGCGCTGCGACATGCTCAATACTTGGCGCCAACCTCAAGATAATAGGGGTAACATGGGGTAATTCCAGCCACCAGATATCTGCAGGGCCTGGAGACAGCGATGTGCCGCTTGCCGTGTCACTAGAGAATTATGGAAGTTCGTGCAACATACAGGATATCGAAGGCTCACTGCAGCTCTCCGGAGGGCTTACTGCACTAAACGGATCGCTGTACCTTGCCACTTACGTGCCAAGCGCAGTATCCCCATCGATATTCAGCCTGATATTCTACCTTAACATAGCGAAGAACACGTCATCAGGCCCTAACGATTTCTTCTCTTATCCACTCACGCTTGCATGGAACTACACTAACAGCTCGAATAGGTACAGCCAGAGTTACAACATTGAAGTTCCTATGAAAGGGGACCCGTCGCTTAGCTTCGCGCCTGAGAAGCCGTCGCTGAACATTGGCCAGCTAAACAACGTAGCGATAACGCTGAGGAACAGGGGCACAGGCATAGCAACAGGGATAGTGACAGCGGTTTCGTCTTCCTCGGGGTTGAGCATAGTAGACCAGCCAAACACTGTGAATTCCCTGGGCCCTGGTGAATCCGAGAACGTTTCGGTCCTGCTTTATGTGCCTCCGGGAGATGCTGGTCAATCCGTTGTCCTGGACCTTGCATCGCATTACATAAGCCCTTATGGTTACAACACCAGCATAAGCAACCAGTTAGGGCTCTATGCACTGCCCAGTCCGCAGACTCCCGTAACTGTTTATCCTTCTACGCAGACGCTTTATGCGGGAAGGATACAGAGCGTGAACGTGACAGTGTCGAATGGGGGAAGCAGCGCGATAGATAATGTGTCGGTAGTCCTTACGCCGCAGTCGCCGCTGAACGTTATAGGCAGGGACAACTATGTTGTAATCCCAGAAGTACTCCCTGGTTCGAACTTCAGCTTTCCAGTCAGCTTATACTCGGAATCGTCCAGTGGAACAGTCTCGACGCTTGACGTGGGGCTTACCTACACGCTGAACAATCAGGTGATAACCTCATCGAGGTTCATAAGCTTCCTCACGCCAGGATACATAAACATAACAAAAGTCAGCACTGTTGTTACGCCGCAGTCGCCAATACCAGGCCAGATATTCTCGATAATCTCTACTCTCGACAATCTTGGTTCACAGGCAGCCGTTGCCGCGACGGTGACCCCATATCCGCCCAGTGGCATAGCTATACTTGGACAGAACACCACATTTATAGGGGATATCTCGGTGGACACGCCAACTGCATTCACTATAAGCTTCACTGCAAAATCCTCGGCAAAGGCAGGTACGTATTACATACCAGTAAGGCTCTCCTACCTGAACAACCTCGACCAACAGCTGAATACAAGCTTCGTGTTCGCAGTCAACGTGAGCTCTTCTCTCCTGGGAGGCATTGCGCCAGGGAATCCTGGAGGTGCAGTAAGGATAGGCAACGGATCCTTCGATAGCGCCGGAGGGACCTATTACAGGAGGAGCGGCGTT
>JAJYVZ010000029.1 GCA_021791725.1 Microcaldota archaeon
AGAAGATGCAGACGTTCGGCGCGGCCTTAAGCGGATTGAAGAACTCGAATACGACCGCTATGACTATTGCGATGATCAGCATCGCAAGCCCGTACGTGGCGAGGAATTCTGTTGTGACCTGTGCGTTCTTCCGCATCTAAACGCTTAATAATACAGAGAAAAATACTAAAAATGTATTTACACCCTCGTTATCTATATCGTTCTTTCAAAAGAAAGATATCTTATAATATCGTTCTTTCAAAAGAAAGATTTAATAATATGTTTATTAATGATTATAATGACTGTTATGGATGATTTTGAATTAAAGGCCGTGATAAAAGAAGTGCTTGTAAGATTTCATTCTTCACAGTTGCCTGAACTCATAAATAGGGACATAAGAGCGCCAAATTTCAGAGAAGTGAATAAAGTCGTGGTTGTAATAGGTCCTAGAAGAGCCGGTAAAACATTCGTTCTTTACCAATTAATGAAACTGCTTATGGCGGAGGGCAGGCAAATGACAGATTTTATTTATCTTAATTTTGAAAACGAAAGGCTCGCGGAGTTCAAGTCAAATCAGCTTAATCTAATCTTGGCCGCTTACAGTGAGCTCTACGAAGATAGGAAGCCTATTCTCTTCCTTGACGAGATACAAAATATAAGTGGATGGGAACGTTTTGTAAGAGGACTCAACGATGAAGGCCATAAAATCTATATTTCAGGTTCCAATTCAAAATTACTAAGCAAAGAGATAGCCACGGCACTTAGAGGAAGAGATTATCCAATCCAGATTCTGCCTTTTTCGTTTAAAGAATTCTTAAGCGCAAGGGGGGTAAAACTTGGAAAGAATTGGGAGTTTGATCCGATTAAGGCAACGGTTAGAAAGGCGTTTGATGAGTATGTCGCGCTAAGCGGATTTCCGGAGATTGTCTTGGAGAATAGGCTTGAATTCGTTGACCAATATTTCAAAACGATGCTTTTTCAGGATATAATAGAGAGATATAAGATAACAAACACGGAATTAATGCGCTTGTTTATGCTATTTTTGGCAAGGCAGTACGGTGGTGATTACTCAATTAACAAGTTCAATAATTTTGCAAAAAATTCTTCCTATAAATCAAGTACATCTACAATCCAAAAATATTCAAAAATTGTAGAAGACATATATTTTTGCTTTTTCATAAGGGCAAGACAGAAATCGTTCAAAAAAGAATCTTCATACTTAAAGAAAGCATACTTATATGACCATGGTTTCATAAATTATTATAATACAGATAAGAATATGGGAAGGCTTTTGGAGAATATGGTAGCAATAGAATTGGTAAGGCGGAAGGAATCACAATTGAATCATTATACAAACGGGTTTGAATGTGATTTTATAACTAAGGAAAACTCAATACAGGTATGCCATACGTTAAATGAAGAAAATAAAAAAAGGGAGATTAATGGGTTGCTTGAAGCTGTGAAAAAATTTGGTAACAAACCAATTTTGTTGACTTATGACCAGGAAATGAGGATTGGCGGTATAAAGACAATGCCGATATGGAAATGGCTATTGAAATAATGGGCCCGCGGAGATTTGAACTCCGGACCTCTTCCTTATCAGAGAAGCGCTCTAACCAAGCTGAGCTACGAGCCCTATTGCTTTATTATTCAACAAAACATATTATAAATCTGCAGAATTCCTCATTATATTGCTGAATTTCTTAAGGTCCGAGAGCATTATGACCTCGAATTTTTTGAACCTGAGGACTGCCGCGGGATGGAGCGTGAACATGTACGTGACGCCGTCTTTTGTGATCACCTTTCCATGGTGCGCTACAGCCTTGTGCCCGTTGAAGAATGCGGATGCTGATACGTTCCCAAGGAACACTATGTATTTGGGATTTATCGCCTTTAGCTGCCTGAGGAGGAACGGCATGCAGAGCACTATCTCTTTTCTTGACGGAATCCTGTTCCTCGGAGGGAAGAACTGCACTACGCTGGTTATGTAAATGCAATCCCTCCTTATCCCGGAACGCCTTAAAAGCGAATCTAGGAGCTTGCCGCTCCTACCGACGAACGGGATTTTCTGTGCATC
This sequence comes from Microcaldota archaeon, assembly GCA_021791725.1. Lineage (GTDB taxonomy): Archaea > Micrarchaeota > Micrarchaeia > Micrarchaeales > CABMGC01 > JAJYVZ01. The sequence goes on from JAJYVZ010000029.1 coordinate 2,057, forward strand.
CTCCTCTGCGCCTGGCGCCTGGCCCAGAAAGACTGTCCTTGAATTGACAGGGCCGATGCCCTGGACGAAAGTTCTGCTCAAGTTCCATTTCTTCGCCCTCTTGGGCAGGCCGGAGTAATCTTCGTTTATCTTGTCGATCTCGGCCTTCTTCCCGATATAGTCGTTTGCCGAATCCAATGCCTCTTTCAGGTCTTTGTAACCTATTTTTTCCATGGCTTCCCCATAAGCCATCCACTTGTATCCCTTGTGTTCGTATGAAATCTTTACAGGACCGCGCTTGAATCTTCCAAGGAAGAGCGTAAGCTCCTTGAGGTGTCTTTCCTTCCTTTTGTAAAAGGAGAACCTGCCTTTTCTCTTGAAGAAGGGTATCTTCTCCACGGAAACGTTGGCTTCCTCTCTTGTCTCCCTTGTCGCAGCGTCTTCAGCGCTCTCGCCTTTTTCTATAATGCCTTTTGGAACGTCGTATGTGCCGTCCTGTTTTATCAGGAACAGGAACATTGCTTTTTCTTTCACCATCTTGTACACTATGAACCCAGCAGAATAGTCGAATTTCATGCGATCAGTTTGCAGACGAGAATATCCTTTCCGTAAGGCAGTACGGACCGGCAAGGCTTGCGTCTATATTGTGCCCTGAGAGCAGGCTGAATATCTGGCTGTCGACCAGGTCGATGCCGCAGCTTGGCGTATAGTTGGCGGCTTGCGCAGGCATTATGAGATACATGCTGAAGCCCAGCGATGAGTCGTTTGTAATCTGCCGGAACAATCTTGTGTGGGAAACGAACAGTCTGGTGCCGTTGGAAGTGAAACTGTAAATCTCTATCTTGTTGCCGAAGCTGTCGAGATACGTGCTGCTATTCTCTGCTTTGTTTTCTGCGGTTAGCGCAGTGGTCTGGTTGCCGTTCGGCGCAAGTAGGAGCAATATCGGCGTAGACTTTCCGAACGTGCCGTTAGTCAGCATTATGGCGGAAGAGGTGTTGTTTATAGGCAGGAACGTGGAATTGAATCCAAGTGCGGTGGCCCTGCCCACCATGCCAGAGAATAGGTTTATTGAGCCCTGGGAACTGGTGTTAAGACCCGATATGCTCTCAAGGCTTGCCGGAGACGGGATTACGTAACCAAGATAATTCAAGGATATATAGAAGTAGAACAGTGATAGGATTATCGCAGCAGCATATCCGAAAACCATACTTTCGCTTTTATGTTTTTGTTTTGTTTTCTTGGTGCCAGTATTGAGGTCTGGGAAGGTTATTCCGTATTTGGGGAGCAGGAGCACCATCGCCACTATAACTATGTAAAATATGAGTATCCCTATGAAAGAATGTACAAGAAGGGCAGAGGCATTGAGCCCGTAGAATAGCCATACAAGCGATATCGACAATAGCCTCAGGACGTTCAGGACCAGCAAAAGCACTACGCCTGAGGCAACCCAACAGGCCTTCGCCTTCTTCTTCCCGTCGAAGAAATATGCAATCGGCACAAGGAAAAGCGCTATTCCTATGAGCGCGCCTATGCCTGCGCAGGCCTCGCCTATTCCTATCTGGGAGTTGTTTATGCTTATGGTTGTAGGGGGGATGTAAGAGAGGCCGTTTATAAAAGGATGGATGATGCCGTACACCGCCTGCGTGTTCAGGCCTGCAAAGGCGGAATTAAGGCCAAATATTGGGAATAGTATCAGAGGGGAAGCGAATACAGGATATACCAGAAGGATCCAGAATTTCCGCAGGTTTTTCCTGCCGAAAAGCAGGAGAAGCAGGGAGAGTATTGCTGCAGGGAAGAAAAGCATGTCTGTCCTGAGGCTGGCAGAATATGGAGCCAGATAGTATTTCGCCGCGGTCAGTGCTGCGAAGAATGCCACGAACGCTATTATTCCGTATGCCATGTCAGTGTTGTCGACGCTAGGAATCGCCTTCTCTTTTGCAGAAAATATGGCCAGAAGCAGAAGCATCAGAAGGGGCACTATGACGTAAGTCGAAGGGTCCGTGTCCAGTATAGATGGCGATGCTGTGAGTATGTTGTTTACAAGAAGGAGGGATAGTGCGATGAAGAATATGACATATGAAGCCCTCTGGTATGTTTGCTTCATCACAACACTACAGGCTCTTCTGGTAAATGTCCTCAGCCGAAATGGGCTTCATCAAGTCTCAGCAGTTACTCTAATCTTCACAGGACATTAAACTTTATGGGAGAATATATATATAAATTACACCCAAATCCGAATCATGTCATCGCGCTTCAGGTTCCTTCCGCACACGGCAGACGTATCATTCATAGCGTACGGGAAGACGTTCAGGGATGCGCTGGAGAATGCCGGGGCTGCCCTGCTCAGTACCATGTTCGATACAGAGGAGGTAAAGAAGGACAAAGGCAAAACAATTACGGCAACTATGTCGGAAAGGGCCGACACAAAGGAGACCATGGTGTGGTATTCGCTGCAGAAGGCGCTCTCGAAGATAGACGAACTGGGGGTAAGCGCGTGTGGATTCACCGTGAAGAGCCTCAGGGAATCAACGAAGGGATACGCGTTGAGATACTCGATCAGCTACAAGCATGCCTCCGGATACCATTCGCGTTTTGATGTCAAGGCAATAACCCCGTACGGGCTTGAGGTAAACGAGGGAAAGAAGCGATGGTCGATAAAGGTCGTAATGGACGTATGATTTCTGGCGGATTCTGCAAAAAACGAATGCCTGCGAATAGTATTTATATAGGGATTGGCAATTGACACGTTGAGTGGTATTGTGGAGAGCAAAAAATCTGCAGGGCCCTGTTTGGGAATTTATATGAGGCATACCAGGATAAGCGGAAGCCAGGATTATGTTAATGATTATTATTTTTACGCGAGCCAAAACGGCAACTTTGCCAAGTCAATAATGGCCGATGAGTGTGGAGAATGCGATTTTATCTCGTCCCGGAGGTTTCCTGTAGTCTGGAGGGCCGACATTGAGGAATATGTTAAAATGAGGAAGATTGAATTCGCTGCTGTTGGTGTTGAATCTGACAGGTATAAGATAGGTAAGATCGGTTACTATGTCGATTGTCAGTTGAAAGGGAGGCAGGTTGCGCGCACTGAAATTTATTTTCCGCGCTCGTCGCTTGATGTTGGTTTGGCTCATAATATCTCTTATTTCCTCGAGGCGCTCTCAACAAGGAATCTGCAGGCCGGCGGGACAACGCACATATCCACATCCTCTAATCCTAGCGCTTTGAGGCTCAGGCAGTTACTACGGGTGTCGCTCCCAGTTTTTGAAGACACGGAAATAAAAGAGTGGCTCAGGGGGATGGGTAGGGGGATGAGGCAGTGCGTGCACAGCAAACAGACGATGATCCGATAGGGAATTGGAATTATTCAAGCGCTTGAATATGAGAAGCGGATAAGCCAGGATAGGGATTTTCGCAAGGATTGTGTATCGAACCCCACTGTGCCGCTCTGCAGGCGGCCGCATAGCCAATCTGCCATCCTGGCCTACGGAAGAGGTTAAATTCTTTAACATATTTAACCATATCGCAGATTTCATGCCTGACGAATTCAAAATGAAGAAGCTTGAAGAGCTGAGGAAACTTGGGGTGGATCCTTATCCCTATTCCTATGGCAGGAATAATTACGCAGAGGAGGTCAAGGAGAAGTTCGGGATGATGGAGGGAAAGGAGGCGAGCATTGCAGGTAGGGCGATACGCTTGAGGAATATGGGAAAGCTTTTCTTCATAGACCTTCTCGACGAAACAGGAATTATACAAGTGCTCGCGAAGCCTGATTCCACTGACGAGCTGTCCATGAAGATATTGAAGCTGTCGGACATGGGAGACATATTGGGTGTGAGCGGCAAGGTCGTGAAGACGCAGAGAGGGGAGAAGAGCATAGAGGCGAAACGCGTAACCATGCTCTCGAAATCCGTGCTTTCTTTCCCGGAGAAGTTCCATGGCCTCACGGACATAGAGGCAAGGTACAGGAAGAGGTATCTTGATCTTATCATGAACCCAGACGTGCGCAGGACGTTCAGGGCAAGGACGCAGATAGTGAACGTCATCAGGGAATATCTCAACAAGAGAGGGTTCATGGAGGTGGAGACGCCGGTGCTGCAGCCCGTGTATGGAGGGGCGAATGCAAAGCCTTTCGTTACACACCATAATTACCTTAAGAGCGATTTCTATCTGAGAATAGCTAACGAGCTCTACCTCAAGAGGCTGGTTATAGGGGGTTTCGGGAAGGTCTACGAATTTTCTAAGGACTTCAGGAACGAGGATGTAGATTCCACGCACAATCCGGAATTTACCCAGGTAGAGATATACGAGGCTTATTCTGATTATGAGAAGTTCGCCAGGATGACAGAGGAGATATTCAGGGATATATCGCAGAGCTTATACAAGAGCAACAAGATACTGTACAAAGAAAAGGAAATCCACTTCGATTCGTTCAAAAAAATATACCTCGTTGAAGAGATAAAGAAGAGGGCCGGGTATGAGGTTGCGGAACTCACGGACAATGAAGCGTTGAAGATAGCGGAAAAAGAGAAGCTTGCGGTGCAGGCGAAGAACGCTTATCATGTGGTTGACGCGCTTTTCGACAAATACATAAAGGACGATCTCGATCAGCCCACCCTTGTCATGGACTTCCCGGCATTCATGTGTCCGCTTGTCAAGGACAAGAGGGGTAACCCGAAACTGAGCGAGAGGTTCGAGGTGTTCGTTGCCGGCCTCGAGGTTGCGAACTGCTATTCAGAGCTGACGGATCCGATAGAACAGAGGAGAAAGTTTGAGGAGCAGAACGCGGAAAGGAGGAAAGGGGATGAGGAGATGCCTCCGCCTGACGAGGATTTCCTCGAGGCAATGGAGTACGGGATGCCGCCAACCGCAGGGATTGGCATATCTATAGACAGGCTTGCCATGATCTTCACCAACAACATATCGATAAAGGAAACTATACTCTTCCCTTCGGTCAGGCCAGAAGCGGCGCATGCGGAGAAGGGCAAGAAGTAGGTCATGGCACAGTATAGCCGTTAAGCCATTGATTTATGTAGATTATGTTGCCTGGCACCCCGTTGTTGCCGTTGCCGCTGTAGTCCTTTGTGTCGCCGTTCAGCGGCCACCACCCAACAAGATGGAACAGAGGCGTTCCGCTCAGGGGTGCGCCTCCTATCCCTTCATAGTAGAGCTGCGCAATCTCGTTGGAGTTCATGGCAGTGTTGTAGATTTGTACGTTTGAGATACTTGCTACTGAAGTATCCGTGCATCCGTTAAGGTATCCAAGCATGCTGAAAGAGCTTACGCCTGTCAGAGGCCCGCTCCAGGTAGCTGGTGTGCCAGGATTGCCATTCAAATATGCTTCTGCACCGCCTGCATTATTAAGTACTATTGCAATAAATGACCAACTATCCGGAATAATGTTTGACGGATCGTTGGCCTGGGTATCGCCTGCGCCGATATTTACGTGATTGTTACTATTAACCCATATACCGCAAAAATTACCTTGCACACAATTATTGGTAGCTAAATGAAGGAGGCCGTTAGTACTCGAGTCGCTAGTTATATACACCCACGCAGTTATTGTAAGCTGATTCATTGTTGTCTCCCCTATCGAGTTTACATATATTGGAACATTACCAGAAATGCATTGGCTATACTGATTGAACTGCGTGACGAACTGCGGAAGTTCGCCGTTGCAATTGCCGTTCAATTCCGGGACAATGGTCTGCGCCGCGCCCTCTGTCTTGACGACAGAGCACGATCCTGGCTGCGCCCTTGGAGCGAACGTGTTCGAGTTGAAGACACCCATGTAGTAGAGGGCGCCAAGGACCACGGCTATTATGAGAATGGCCCATATGTAAGTTGAGAGGTATTCCATTGCCGACTGGAGACGGGCATTGCCCCTGGCCAGCCCTGCAAGCGTTCCAAGTTCTTTGCTTTTCGCTATAGCCCGCATGATGGTGTTTTCCGCGACTATAGAATCACATGCGCCATTATGAACACCGGCGCAAGAAGTATGGACAACGTGCTTACTACCTTTATCATCGAGTTAAGCGCCGGGCCTGCCGTGTCCTTGAGAGGATCTCCAAGTGTGTCACCGACCACTGCAGCCTTGTGCGTATCGCTTCCCTTGCCCCCGAAGTTCCCTGCCTCCACGTACTTCTTGGCGTTATCCATGGTGGCGCCGGCATTGGCCATGAACAGCGCGAGCACGAAGCTTGCTGGTATCATGCCTACGAGAAGGCCTCCAAGCGCTTCTGTGCCCAGAGCAATTCCCAGGACTATTGGAGTGAGTATGGCAATAAGTTCAGGCACCACCAGGGACTTCAGCGCGTTTATGGTGGCTATGTCCACTGCGCGCGCATAATCAGGCTTTGCCTTGCCGGTAAGAAGACCTTTTATGGTCTTCACCTGCCTTCTTACTTCTTCGACCATCATGTTTGCCGAATGCCCCACCGCCTCCATGAGGAATGACGAGAATATGAATGGAAGCAGAGCGCCTATGAATATGCCTACGGTCACTGTGGGGTTCAGCGCATCGAGAGCCTTCAGCCCCACGGCGTTTGCGAACGCTACGAACAGCGCAGTTGCAGAGAGCGCCGCGCCGCCTATTGCAAAGCCTTTTGTCGTTGCCTTGGTCGTGTTGCCCACGCCGTCAAGCGTGTCGGTTATCTTCCTTATGCCGTGCGGGAGGCCGGCCATCTCTGCTATCCCTCCTGCATTGTCGGTTATCGGGCCGAACGAGTCTATGGTGAGTATTGTCGCGGTTAGGGAGAGCATCCCGGCAGCCGCTATCCCTATCCCGTATATTCCCAGCACGGAATAGCTTATGAGTATGACGGCGGCTACGCACAGTACGGGCGCCCACGTGCTCCTAAGGCCTACAGCCAGCCCCATTATCACGTTTGTCCCTGCACCGCCTTTTGCAGCGGTTGCCACTTTGACAACTGGCTTGCTACCGCTTCCGGTATAGTAGTCCGTTATCCAGAAAAGCAGTATGGCAAGCACAAGGCCTGCCAGCACCGCCACGAAATACGACATTGAGAGACCCATGTACATGGTCACTGCAAGGTCAAGGATCGCGGCTACTACAACAGCGGATATTATGCCTTTGTAGAAAGCCGCTGTAGGGTTTCCCCTCCTGCCGACCTTCATGAAGAACATCGATATTATGCTGCTAATCACGCCGAGGCCTGCCACATACAGCGGATACTTGTACTGCGCAAGCGTAGGGTTGGCTAGGCTTGTGGTTATGAGAAGCGCTGCGACAAGGGTCACGACATAGCTCTCGTATACGTCTGCAGCCATTCCGGCGCAGTCCCCGACATTGTCCCCTACATTGTCAGCTATGACTGCCGGGTTCCTAGGATCGTCCTCCGGCAGGTTGAGTTCAGTCTTCCCTACAAGGTCAGCGCCTACGTCTGCCGCTTTTGTGTATATTCCGCCGCCGACCCTTGCGAACAGAGATATTAGGGAAGCGCCGAAGCCGAATCCTATGAGTATTGCGACGTTCGAGATTGTAAGATACATTAGCAGAAGGCTGAGCCCTATGAGGCCAAGGCCTACGCATGCGAATCCTGTTACTGAACCGGCAAAGACTGCTGCTGAGAATGCGCTTCCCATGCCTTTCTCCGCTGCCTTGGCCGACCTTACGTTCGCCCTGACCGCCACATTCATTCCCAGATAAGCGGCGAGATATGATGTTACTGCGCCGGTTATGAATGCCACGTCGAGCTGCGCGCCGTTCGGCATGAACACGAACACTACAGCCAGTATTATGCCGAATATCGCCATGGTCTTGAGCTGCCTTGAGAGGTATGCCTGCGATCCGAGCCTTATCGCATCTGATATCTCCTTCATCTTCTCGTTTCCTTCGGGCAGCTTAAGCGTAGAGTATGCGCCCCAGAAAGCGAACAGCAGCGCCACGATTCCTGCCAACAACGTATAGAAATAAAACTCCAACATAACACCTTCTATTCATTTCTGTTGAAAACGTTTAAAAAGATGACGTGGATGCGCGGATTTGATGCGCAAGCATTTTAGACTTTGATTCCCTCTTCAAATGCGATGGATAAGAAAAGGGCTGTTTACGAGATAGAGAGGAAGTTCCTTGTCAGGAAGCTGCCAAGGGATTTCAGTAAGTACCCGAACAAGGACATAGTGCAGGGCTATCTCCCGGTTTCCGGAGCTGCGGTGAGATTTAGAAGATGCGGAGATACGTATTTCGAGACAGTCAAGATAGGGCGCGGGAAGAAGAGGGTGGAGGCAGAGGTGGAGATAACGAAGGAGCAGTTCGGAAAGCTGTGGCCCGCGACCGATTCGCACATAGAGAAGACCAGGTACGTCATTCCATACAACGGGTTCAACATAGAACTCGATTACTACCACGGCAGGATGGAAGGAATGCTGGTGGCTGAGGTGGAGTTCTCATCTGTCAGGGAATGCGACTCGTTCATTCCCCCTGAATGGTTCGGAAAGGAGGTGACAGAAGACGGCAGGTTCAGCAATCTGGCGCTTGCAAGGACTCCGAAGAGTGCTCTGCCGCGAGATTTCCTGCGCTCGTCAGTAAAGTTCGCCAGGAAGTGAAGCGTGACATCCTACTATGTTGATTTGAATGCAGCAGAACGCCGCAGTCAATAATGTTTCCCGGTTAATTCATGATTCACCTTGCAGTTTTCCTGTTGCTCGTATCGGAGATGTCCTTTAACAGCAGCCTCATGACCTTGTCCTCCAGTGATACTTTGGGCGGACTGCCTATCTGTTTGATATTGTTTGACATCGCAGATATGACGCCATTTATTATTGGCCGTATCTCTCTTGCCGCAGTTTCCAGGCGGTTCCTATACTCTTTTTCATACAGTTTCCAATCCCGTTCGTTGCTTACGGAATACTTCTCTTTATAGTACTCTATCAAAT
>JAJYVZ010000030.1 GCA_021791725.1 Microcaldota archaeon
CCTATGCTTCCCCCGACAAGCACCAGGTCTGCGCCGCCCTCTATGGTGCTGACGGCAGTGCTTATCGCGTCGTCAGGCTTCCTGTAGTCTACGGGGTCTATGAGCACGAACACCCCGGCTCCCTTCCTCTCCAGTATCTCGTAAATATATCTCTCTGTCTTTCCAGCCTTCATAATATCACGCGGCAAACATCACTCTTCCTTCCTAAGGAATTCGCTAACCATCTCCTTCCCTCCCTGCTCTATGCTGACCTTCGGCTCGAACCCGATCTCGTCCCTTATCCTGTCTATGCTTATCCTTCTGTCGCTCATGAGGAACCTTAATTCGTCGGAATCGAGGTTCCTGCTCTTTGCTATGAGTTTCACCATGAACTCGCTCACGTGGCTGGTAGGCCTCGGCACCCTGAGCATGTCGGCTGCCATGTTCAACAGGTATTCCTGCGTGTAATGGTTCCCATCGGTAAGGTTGTATATCCTCTTCCTGCTCTTATCATTCTTCACCGCCAGCATCATCGCATCGATGGCGTCGTCTATGTGCACAAGCGCAAGGTGGTTTGTCCCTTTTCCTATGAAGAATATCTTCTGCTTCTTCAGCGCCTTGAACATCTTGAAGAACGAATTCTCGAAGCCAGACCCATACACGGTCGCCATCCTGAATATCGTGTAGGGTATCGCGTCGTGTTCAAGTATTGCCTCTTCGGCAAGCGCCTTGCTGTATCCGTACTTGTCCTTCGGATCCAGCCCGGAGTCCTCTGTGAGCGTCTCCTTCCTCTTAATGCCGTATACGTCTACGCTGCTCGTGAAAAGGAAATGAGATACGCCGTTCTTCTCGCACCCGTCAAGTATCGTATGCGTTCCTTCGGCATTGACCCTGACTATCTCGTGCGCATACTGGTGGTGCTGGCTCACTATGGCAGCAAGATGGAAGACGTTGTCCGCGCCTTTGCATGCGCTGTTGACAGCGTTCCTGTCCGTTATGTCGCCGACATATGGTATTACTCCTGTCGGAAGCTCTACGGTCATGGACTTGTCCAGGACCAACGCTCTGACCGTGTGCCCTTTGCCGATGAGTTCTTTTATGAGCACGCGCCCGAATCTTCCATTGGCGCCTGTTACCAAGCTTACCTCTTTGTTCTTTCTCTTCTTCTCCATATCAATTCTGTCGATGCTCATAAGATGAAGACAAGCAACTATGTTATTCTATCGGAAAGGTATAAAAATGCTCTAAAGCCGCGTCTCATGCTCATCCGGTCTTTACCTGCTCAAGTATCTTTGCTGTGAGGTCATGGCCGAAGAGGGAATCAAGCGTCTTGGCAGAATCTTCCTTTCTAAGATCCGCAAGCTTCCTTATGCCTTTCCCGAACATCATCCTTGCCCTGACCCTCCCAACTCCGTTCAGCATGACCAACTCCATCAGCTCTTCCCTCACGCCGTACCTCATCCTGACCCTAAGCTCGAGAAGGTCATTGTGCCTTATCTTCAGGAGCTTTGCAAGTTCCTCCGCGGAGTAAAGGAGCCAGTCCGCATTCGTTATCTTCGAGAACAATGCTCCAGGCGTCGTCGAATACTTCTTCACGATCTCGGGTTCGCTCATCTCTCCCATCCAGTCGTTGAGCATGAGGGCTGTGCTGAACGGCTTTTCCGGCTCGTAATAGGAATGCGGGTCGTAGGCAGCGCCGCTTATAATGTATAGATACGCAGGCAGCCTGTCCACGGCCTCAACCGTCTCGCGAACGTAAGGCTTCATCTCAACGGTATTCGTTATCATGAGAAGGTTCGCTATAGTGTCCCTATCCTTGCCGAGCGCGTCTATTATCGATTTGCCTGTGAGCGGATCTATGTAAAGCTCAGAGATCCTGCTGCCTATCTTCGTGGCCTTGTATATGCTGCCCTCCTTCTCTACGAATCTCCATTCCTCCAGTTCTGCAAGTATCCGATCCACTATGCGCGCTATGTGCCTTGCCTTAGAATACTGGTAGCCATAGAAGCTCTCGTTCAGGAAGCTTGACACAGACTCGCTGCTCCTAAGGAATCCAGTGGCGACAAACCCAAGCACATGCGTCCTTAATACCGGAAGTATGCCGAGATTAGACGTTATTGGTTCAAGCTTCGAGGTCATGTACTTCATGGAAAGCTCCTGTATCTCGTCCATGTCCCTTGCTATCAGGAATGCCCTGCCTTCAGTATCGTACCTCGGCCTTCCCGCCCTGCCGAACAGCTGCGTGACCTCGTTGATCCCTATCTCCTCGCTGCCCCTCTCACCCGCGTATCTTGTGATATCCCTGACAAGTACGGTGTTTGCCGGCAGGTTCACTCCGTAGCCGAGCGTAGTAGTCGCGCATATGGCCCTTATGATATTGTTTCTGAACGCATCTTCCACTATTTCCCGCTGCTCGTTCACAAGCCCGGAATGGTGGAAGGCTACTCCAGACTCTATGCACTTCGAGAGCTTCTCGCACTGCAACGTAGGCTTGCTCAACGAATTCAGAACCCTTGCGGCAACGGCCTTCAGCGTAGCCTTCTCGTATTCGTTCAGGCTTCCCTTCACAGCGGCCTTTAGCTTCTCCGCCCCTGCCTCCGCGTTTCTCTTCGTGGCGTAGAATATGAGGATCTGCTTGTTCCTCGACAGCGTGTCCTCTGTTATCCTTATCTCCGGAACCTTGCTGCTGCCTTCAAGGTCTTCGGTGCGGTCGATGTAGTATGCCCTGCCCTCTGACAGGATGCCCTTTTCGAGCCTTACGCTCCTGTAATCGCTCGTGACTAACTTTGCGCCCAGCCACCCCTCCATCTCATCGGCATTCCCTATCGTTGCGCTAAGTGCAAGAATCTGCACGTTCTTTGCCACCCTCCTTATCCTGGTTATCAGTATCTCAAGCGTCGGCCCCCGTGTGCCGTCGCCTAGCATATGTATCTCGTCGAAGACTATGCAGCCTATCTCGTCGAGCCAGTCAATCCCGTGCCTTATCAGGCTGTCGAACTTCTCGGTAGAGACGAATATCATGTCGTATTTCGAGAGCCACATGTCGGCGGAATCAAGATTGCCTATGGATATCGCGGACCTTAGATACGGATACGACGACTGGAATTCCCTGTACTTTTCACCCACAAGCGCGCGCATCGGCGCCACATACACGGCCTTCTTCCTATCCGAGAGCACGCTCCTTATCATTGCAAGCTCTGCCGCAAGCGTCTTGCCGCTTGCAGTCGGCGACGCGATGACCATGTTCTTGCCCTGCAGAAGCCCGCTCTTTATTGCCTTCTCCTGCGGATCTGTGAAATATTCAAGTCCCCTTTCCCTAAGGGAATCAATTATCTCGTTCGGCACCATGCCCTTTATCTCGTCGATCCTCATAACAATCCCGACATAGAACAAGCATTATAATTATGTCATATTCATTTATTATAGTGATTGAATGGCGTTGGAGATAAAGAGAGTTTACGAAAAGCCAGCAGCATCCGACGGCAAGCGCGTGCTTGTTGACAGATTGTGGCCAAGGGGCGTAAGCAAGGCAAGCGCCAAGATATACGTGTGGATGAAGGAGGTCTCTCCAAGCAGCGAGCTTAGAGAATGGTTCTCCCATGATCCGAAGAGGTGGCAGGAGTTCAAGAGAAGATACAGGAAGGAGCTGAAGGAAAACGCTGCCTTCACGGAGCTTGAGAAGCTTGCGAAGAGGTCGAAGATTACATTGGTATACGGAGCAAAAGACACCGAACACAACAACGCAGCAGCGCTTGCATGGTTCATTGGCCATCTCTCAACCCCATAGACGCAGTAAATACGACACAGGAATGCGGTAATTGACATAACATAAAAAAGGAAGGAAAAACTGATCCTGAAAGACAGGATATAAGGCTGCAATATCTGCGGAATGCTAATTGGCAGGGACGTAAATTCTGCAATAGCCATAAATTATAAGTCGATACTTTAAAAAGCTACGAGGCACTCCAGATGTAACGCCTCTGGAGGCGTAATCCACGCATTCCAAAGGGGAATGCAAACTATACCAGTGAATCATGAACATATTCTGCCTCATATCGATGCAGGAGAAGCAAACACGCTCTAGCGTGGGAGGTGTCACATCTGCCCAGTAAGTAAGTAAGTCTACGGGAATATCAAAATTGGAGATTATCTTTAAATACCCATATTTTCTTACAAATATCATGTGGGGGTATTATGAAGCCTTGTTTTATTGGGGTAAAACTAAGCTTCAGAAAAAAGCACATAATGCGATTGACAATCTCGCTAGTGAACGGAAGCTAACAGGATCAAAGGATCCGCTGATCCTCGAGGCGCTCGCAAGACATACCGAAAACCTAGAGATACAGCTCAAGCTTGCATCACGTGATGATGCAGGCCCGAACGTAAAGCCGATACTCGCAATGAGGTCCAGGTTCCAAGAAGTCCTTTCCCTTCTGTCATCGAACACCCTGAAAGACAACGCATACAGCTATCCATCAGTGATGTTTATGGAAAGCCCCACAGAGATAGCGCAGAATCTGATAGCTATGAGGGGCGACGTCGCTTTTCAAATACAAAGAACGCTTCTTAGCGGATCAATAACAACGCGATATCTTCTTACCAAATACACAAAAAACGAAAAGATACTATGTGCATTGAGGCAGGATGCCAACGAGATGGTGCGTAGCAAGGCAGATTCCAGAAAGATAACATCATAGCATAATACAGGTCTGATAATATGGGTATATTCAAGGAGCAAGATTTCCAAGGAGAAAGAACAATGAATATCCCATCAGAAAGCAGCATGGCAGCCCAGAAGCCGTTCACAAACAGCCTGAGAAGGATATTTCATAGAGAGGCCGTATGCGGAGAGCTTACCACCATAATAGACGGCCACAAGGTGAATTACATAAAGGCCGGAAAGAAAGGGCCGGTACTGTTGATGATACACGGCGGCGGAAGAGACAGTGCAGGGGAATGGAGCAAGGAGATACTGGAGCTTGCGAAGACGCACCAGGTTTATGCTCCAGACCTTCTGGGCTTCGGCAAGAGTGCGAGGCCCAAAGTAAAATACAGCATAGAATACTGGACAACGTTCATAGAGAAGTTTGCAGAGCAGCAGGGTCTTGAAAAGATGCATATAATAGGCAAGTCCATGGGCGGCGGGATAGCGATAAACTTTGCGCTCAGGAACAAGGAGAAGGTCGACAAGCTTGTCCTCATCTCTCCATACGGGATATTCGACAAGATAGGCTCGCCGCATCTCCATCACAAGCTATTCCTCCTTTTAAAGATTCCGGTATACAGCGATTACCTTATGAACAAGGTCTACGGCAAGAGGGAATTCAGGCTGTGGGTCCTGAAACTTTTTGCCCCTAATCCAGACGCGATAACTGAAGAGGAGATAAGGAATTTCGACAAGGGCCAGGGGCGCGATTACTGGAGGCCGTTCATAACATTTCTAAAGAGCGAGATAAGGTACAATTCCCTAAAATCAGACTTCACCAAAAGGCTGAAGGACATAAGCGTCCCAACTCTTCTGGTCTGCGGAGAGCATGACAGGATAGTGGCATTTGAGCACGCACAGCGGGCGCACGACCTCATACCGCACTCAAAGCTCCGCTGGATAAGAGGCACTGGCCATAATGTTGAGGAAGCGAGAAAGATGGAGGTGCTGTCAGGGATAAACGATTTCCTGAGGAGGAAAGAGTAAGTAATCAGCCGCTCCTTTCTTTTCCGAACATCTTCTTCGCCTTGCCTAAAGCTTCTATTGCTGCGTCTATGTCCGCTTTGCTGTTGTATACGTAAAAGCTCATCCTCGACAGCGACGGTTCCCCTATGATCTCCTTGACCAAAGGCATTGCGCAATGGTGGCCGCTCCTTATTGCTATTCCCTCACTGTCGAGCACCTGCGCAACATCGTGCGGATGTATCCCGTCTATGCTGAACGAGGCTATTCCGCCTTTCTTCTCTGTGTCTGAAGGCCCATAAACCCTCAATCCCTCAATCTCATCAAGCCTCTTGAGCGCATAAGACGCGAGCCCCTTTTCGTGCTTCCTGACAGAATCCATGCCTATCATATCAAGGTAGTCGATTGCCGCGCCGAAGCCAATCGCGCCCTCTATGTTCTGTGTTCCTGCCTCGAACTTCCACGGCAGCTCGTTCCATGCAGATTCCTTGAACGATACGCTCTTTATCATGTCCCCTCCGCCGAGCAGCGGCCTCATATCCTCTAATATGCCTTCCTTCGCGTACAGAACTCCTATGCCTGACGGCCCAAGCATCTTATGGCTGGACAATGCAAAAAAATCGCATCCCATCCTCTTCACGTCGACTCTCATATGCGGCGCGGACTGCGCGCCGTCAACGAGCACATGCGCACCTTCAGCGTGCGCCATTCTTGCAATCTTCTCCACATCGTTTATCGTGCCAAGCACGTTTGATGCATGCGTGATCGCCACGATCTTAGGTTTACCTTCCAATTTCCTTCCGTAGTCGTCCATGTCTATGAGGAAATCCTTTGTAAGGCCTATGTAATCCAGCACGGCGCCCTTCCTCTTCGCGAGAAGCTGCCATGGCACTATGTTGCTGTGGTGCTCCATGCTGCTTATCAGTATATGGTCGTTCTTCTTTATGCTGTCCTCGCCCCACGTAAGCGCTACAAGGTTTATCGCTTCTGTCGCATTCCTCACATATACTATCTCGCGGTAGGAATCGGAATTCACGAACCTTGACGCCTTCTCCTTAGAACCTATGTACTCTTCCGTGGCCTTCTCCGATATCTTGTATATGCCCCTGTGTATGTTGGAGTTGTATTCCTTGTATACTTCGTTTACCTTGTTTATTACCTGGATGGGCTTCTGTGAGGTCGATGCGCTGTCAAGGTACACCAGCCGCTTCCCGTTCATTCGCCGCTTCAGAATCGGGAAGTCCTCCTTTATCTTTTCAGTGTCAAGTCCCATAAAACTACTTATGCATGAAAGATTCATATCCCTCTGCTTCGAGTTTCTTTATGAGCTCTATCCCGCCTTCAGCGACTATCCTGCCTTCTATCATGACGTGCACGAACTGTGGCTTCATGTAGTTGAGTATGCGGCTGTAGTGCGTTATGAGGAGTATCGACGTGTTGTTCCTCTGCGCTATCTCGTTGACGTTCTCTGCCACTGTCTTTATTGCGTCTATGTCGAGCCCGGAGTCAGGTTCGTCAAGTATGGCGAACTTTGGCTTTAGCACAGACATCTGTATGACCTCCGCTTTCTTCTTCTCGCCTCCTGAGAATCCGTGGTTTAATGGCTTCTTGAATATGTTGCCGCTCAGCTTCAGCTTCTCGTTCATGCCCCTTACCTCGCTCATGAACTCCTTCACATCAGCATGGTTCCCGTTTACCGCGCTATTGGCGGAATGCAGGAAGTTGACGAACCCGACGCCCTCTATCTCCATCGGATTCTGGAACTGTAGGAATATCCCAAGCTTCGCCCTCTCGTCCGTGGTAAGGTTCAGTATGCTCTTTCCGTCCACGAGTATCTCGCCGCCTGTTATCTTCAGCTTCGGATAGCCCATTATCGCTTTGCTGAGCGTAGTCTTGCCTGACCCGTTAGGCCCCATGAGAACGTGAAACTCGCCGTCGTTTATCCTCATGTTCAGCCCTTTTAGTATCTCTTTCTCGCTCATGCTTGCGTAGAGTTCCTTTATCTCCATTATCATTCCATCACCTATCTTTGTTTTCTATATTTTAAGTGCTCCTGCAAAAGCCTCTCTCCCGTATCCTCGTTCTTCTGGTCCATGTCAATAAGCCACATGCTCTCCAGCGCTTCGGCCGGAAGCTTTCCGTAATCCCTTGTGTCTATCTTGCCATTTATGATCGCTGCCACCATTCTCAGTATGCTTGGGTTCCTTATCTTTTTTATGCTGTTTCCTAGGAATCCATCGACTATCAGCCTGTCCGCGCTCTTTCTGTCTATCCCCCTGGCGCCAAGGTAGAACAGGGTTTCGTCGTCTATCGGCGCTGCCGAAGACGAGTGCGTAGCCTTGACGTCATCTTCAGCTATGCTCATTCCTGGCAGTGAATCTATCTTTGCCGTCTTGTCAAGAAGCATGCCCCTCTCATGCACTATCGACCTTGATCCTACCGCGCCGTACTTTATCCTGGCGAACCCCTTAAGTATGCACCTTGAATAGTCCATGAGCGCAGCCTTTGATTCGAGCGAGGCAAGGGATCCAACTGAGCCGTTAATTATTTCTGTGTTTACGTCTATCTTCTGCTCCTTGGATCCCAGAACCGTCTCGTTTGTTTCGCTCTCTGCGGAGTTGCCTGTCAATTCTATGCTCCCTATCGCCTTCACGTATGCGCCTCCCGTGTAAAAGAAGTGCTGCCTAAGGAAGCCGTTGTCCCTTACCGTGCCGGTATGGATATTTACTACGGCAGTGTCCTGGTTCTCGTTGTGCATCTGCACAATGTCCAACTTGGCATTCTCCCCCACCGTAATGTCATTGGATATTGCAAGCGCAGAGACGCTGCCTCCGTTTCCAGAGCAACAGAACTGGAATATGCTTGCCTCGCTGCCCTCTGCAGCGTCGATATCGACTTGTATGGACAGCGGGTTCACGTTTGCGAAGAGCATGTTGTAATTGGATCTCGCGCCTTTCCTGGTCCTAATGCTTATAATCCTCTTTGATGTTGCATTGACCAATGCCTCGAACCTGTTTTTCTTCATCCTCTCTTTCTTGTATTCCATCTTCTCGCCGTCCAGCCCGGTCATGTCGGTTATCTCCACCCCATCCGCTCCGTTGGAATAGGTATAGTCCCCTCCAACCACAATGTCGAACTCGATATTGAAGACGTCCTTTATCCTCTTGGCAATCTCCTCAACCTCATTCCTTGCCGCTTCATAGTCATGGCCATGCTCAGAGAGCGCGGAGAGATGCTCCTTCGGCATCTGTATGAAATTCCTCTTGTATAATATGTCGGATTCCTCGGGAAGCTGCTGCGCATACTCCCTGGCCTTGGCGCTAAAATCGTTGTAATCCAAAGCAATCACCTATCAGTTTATCCTACCGAGCCAGTTGTGTCGAGTTTTATCAGTCTCTTCAGTTCCAGCGAGTATTCAAGCGGCAGGACCTCGGCAAGGTCGTTTATGAATCCGAATACGATAGTCGCAATGGCATCCTCCTCGCTTATTCCCCTTGACATCATGTAGAAGAGGTTGTCGTCGCTTATCTTGCTGACAGTCGCTTCGTGCGCTATGCTCGCGTCGTTGCTGTATATCTCCATGTACGGATACGTGTTTGCCTTTGCGCCGTCGCCTAGCAACAGCGAATCGCATCTCACAGAGGTCTTTACGTTCGTGGCGTTCTTGTCTATGTGCATCAATCCCCTGTAACTTGCCACCCCGGTTCCCTTCGATACCCCTTTCGATATCATCTTCGAGGTGGTGTCAGGAGCAAGGTGGTAGATCTTGCCGCCGCTGTCCTGAACCTGCCCCTCGCCTGCAATCGCTACTGAAAGTATCTCGCCCCGTCCTCCTCTCTCCTTGAGGAATATGCTCGGGTACTTCATGTTTGTCTTGCTGCCTATGTTAAAGTCGACCCATTCCATCGATCCGTTCTCGTAAACATAAGCCCTCTGCGTCACAAGGTTGTATACGTTCTTCGACCAGTTCTGTATCGTAACGTACCTGACGTGCGCGTTCTTGTGCACGATTATCTCGACATTCGCCGCATGCAGCGACGAGCTTGAATAAATCGGGGCAGTACATCCCTCAATGTACGTGACGTCTGCTCCCTCATCCGCCACTATCAGCGTCCGCTCGAACTGGCCAGACTTCTCGGCGTTTATCCTGAAGTAGGCCTGGAGAGGAAGCGTGAGCTTCACGCCTTTCGGCACGTAGATGAAGCTTCCGCCGCTCCAGCACGCAGTATTGAGCGCAGCGAACTTGTTGTCGCTTGGCGGTATCACCGTGCCGAAGAATCTCTTCATTATGTCCGAGTACTTCTTCACCGCATTGTCCGTGTCTGTGAATATTACCCCCTTCTCCTCAAGATCCTTCCTTATGTTATGGTATACCACCTCGGAATCGTACTGCGCCTCGGCTCCCCCAAAGAACTTCTTCTCGCTCTCCGGGATGCCTAGCTTGTCGAAAGTCCTCTTTATGTCCTCAGGAACCTCTGCCCAGGAATCGGTCTTCTTGCCGTCCGGCCTCATGTAATAATAGATGTCTGCGAAGTTTATGCCGCTCAGGTCGGCGCCCCATGTTGGCACGGGCTTCGAAATGAATATGTTGTATGCCTGCAGCCTCTTCTCAAGCATCCACTCCGGCTCCTCCTTTATCCTGGATATCTCGCGTACCACTTCCTCTGACAATCCCTTCTCTGTCTTCGTGTACTTTGTGTTCTCGTCCCTGAAACCGTATCGTTCAGCGTATTCGTCCTTCATCTGCATTATTTCTTCCGGTTTCGTGTCCTTCTTTGCCATCCGCTCACTGCTTGCCCTGCAATATCCTGTCCACATTCTCGCTGCTAGCCGCAACAGGGCAGCCCGAAGTGCCCACAATGTTGCACATCGCGCATATGCACGAATCTACATACTCTTTCCTGTACTTGGCTATGAGCGCCGCATGCTTCTCTACCATCTCATTGCTTATCCTTTCCTCGAACTTCTTTATCCTCTCAGAGTACTTCCCTGACAGGTACTTGCTTATGGCCGCCTGCGTAAGGTTCATGAGCGCGGCTATCTCCTCCTCCTTCATCTTGTGCTTCGCGGACAGCTCCCTGGCTATCTTTGCCCGTATCGCAGGCACTATAACCTTGTATGCCGTCTCGTAGCGCGTTACAAATTTAGCTGGCATAGCAATCAGCAACAATTTTTATAACAGAGTTATATACGGAAATATCTATAAACTAATGCTGGCAGTTGGTGGCGCAGAAGGTAACGAGACTGGGCGCAGGATGAATTATACCGCACAACATGCGCCTT
>JAJYVZ010000031.1 GCA_021791725.1 Microcaldota archaeon
TAATTATTAAGCGGTGTGGATAGTTGGCTATAAACCCCGATGATCTCTATATATTCAAATTCAGAAAGGATACGGGGAAGAAACCGGAAGCGCCTGCGCAGCAGGCACCGCAGCAGGAATCAAGAGCCGGACAGGCGAAGGAAGCAAGCGGCGAAGACGGGGCCAAGGCAAATACCGCCGGAAGGCTGCTCACAAAGACAGAGTGCAAGGAGTTGGCAAACGGGCTAAAATGTCTTCACCACCCGTGGAGGGATGCATACGCCGTGTGCAGCTACTGCAAACTTGGGTATTGCTACGCGGATATCGAAGAGGGCAAGAACGGATACTACTGCATCGACGACATAGACATGGAGACGAACGGCGCGCAGGAATACATAAACGTGCCGAATTACATAGCCAATGTAGCGGCGCTGCTCTTTCTAATAACCGGCGCTCTCTTCGTATACATAACATATCCGCAGATACAGTTCATAGCTGCCAACATAGGCACGAACATAAACGCGCTCATAGGCTTCGGATACAGTTATACGTTCTCGCTGCTCAACATGCTGTTCGCGGCTATATGCATAGGGACGTCTCTTTTCATACTTGCACAGAGGAGGAGGATGATACTTGCAGGGGAGATAGCGGCATTCATGGTTATAATAGTGCTCACGTACGAATACCTGATAACCAACAGCATAAACCTCCTCGGCATAGACGTCTTCGCATTCTTCGCTGTGATAGCGCTGGCTATAAGCAACACTGCCTATTACGCAGTATCTTATGAGAACATGAACGCGAAGAAGATAAACTGGGTAAGGCCAGAAGTGTTCTGATTCGAGAAAGGCAATGCCTCCAGACGTATAATGTATAACAGATATACAAGTATGTATAATGGATATACAAATTGCTTTGGCATCTGGCCCTGGCATAATTTGCCCCTATCTTATGGTAATTGATATGTCCTAGAGCTTACAAGGAGGGCGTTGTTTAACAGTCAAAGTCTGTTTAAAAAGTCTTAATTTTGTTTAAAAGTTTAATGTGCAAAACACTACGACGTTCTACTTCTTCTCTGGATGGTCTTGTATTGTGATTATCATGCTCAAATCGGTGTCTTTCTGGATTCTCTATAGCTTTTAAGTTCGCTTGTGGATAGTGCACTTTTATAACTGCGTATGTTTTGAATTCCTTTCTGCATTTGCAGACGTAAGCCATTAGCATTATCAAAATTGACCAGCAAGTCTTGTGACTCCAAATAATTTTAAACTTGAATATATTGCACAAGGCTTTAGTTCTTTTTTATTGCAGAAGTCGAGGAATGCAGAATTATCATTTACGTCATCTGACATCAGATATGCAGTTGGTGAAAGATACGGAAATACTGTTTTATATTCGTAAAACATTGATGCGTAGGAATGGTCACTATCATGAAGAAACATGTCTATCGGCTTTTTAATTTTTTTGAGTGTGTCTTTTAGTATTGTTTTTGGCTTACCTATGCACTTGTGCCATCTAGACTTATCTACACTCCAAGTCATAATGCCTACTTCATTATGAATATCTGTGCTATAAAGTGAGCCGAATTTGTTTGCGTTTAGAGCTGAAAGGATTATCGCTGTTGAAAACCCATAAGATATTCCTGTTTCAAGTATGATTTCTGGCTTTTGCGTTCTTATTAAGTGGTATAAGTAGTATGCAGCTTCCTTTGTAATTGTGCCATCAGACATTGTGTGTAACCTTTGAAGTGGCATTTTTTTATAGGCTGCTATATTTGATAGTGCTTTATTAAATTCATGGATATGCTCGGGTGGGGGCTTGATTGTTTCGTAGTCCTTCATTTTATGTGGCGATAACAATGGGTCTAATATATAATTAGCTACCGTATTGAAGGCTTCGTTTTGGGTGTTTATGTGTTTCATTTTTATCAGACCTGCATGGAGCATACTATAAGAATTGTGCTACGTAATTCCACTCTATACAAATATTTCTAACATAAGATATATATTCTTAACCTCGCCACTTTGAGCAGCGAGGTCTCTAACCTTTTGACGCAAGTTCTGACATACTGCCTTCAAGCATCGCGCTTGTCCAGTCCAGCTCTGTATCTTTCCAACAAGATCATTCTTCTCCAGGAAAATTTGGTACCTTGCCTGAATAATGGGAAAAGACTGCCCTATTTTCGCGACTGTTCTGTTAAGTGACCTATCGGATATATTAGCTAAATACGACGCAGAGCTCAGGCCAACCGCGTATTATTAAATGTTTACGTATAATAGGATTGGTAAGAAAATGGGATGCGATTATTATCCTAGGGAAAGTTATGAAGATAAGTTCAATAGAGAAGCTAAACGTTTTCAAAATGACTTAGCCGATGCGCTTAGAAAGGTAGGCGGGATCCCAGGATTCGAGTCGATGAATGAACTGAGCTCAAAGGTAATAAATATGAAAACTGAAGATATTCCTAAACTTTATAACGTATTTCGAATTATTTTAGAAACAGTACACAACCATTATTAAAAATCCTCAAATAGCCAATTAATCGTGATTCTTTCAATGTTTAGCGGAGATAATGTCGGATAAAATTTCCGCTAATGATGCAGCCTTTTCACCTCGCCATTAATGCGGCAAAAGGTAGAACATGCTACCGGCTGCCAACCGTATCCTTGCGATCTACAAAGTAGAACGACCCTCACTTTGACCTGATTCGAATTTCCTGAACATTGAATACAGTGTGAATAACGACGTAAAAGACCTTGCGTTTCTCTTCTTTCTGAATCCGTGCTTGGATAGACACTTCTGTTCAAACCTCGTGTTAAATTGCTCTACTGCATTGGAAGTTTTTGGCATTCTTCAAACCCAAGGTATACAGGTAGGAAACGCTTATAAATGTTAAAAGCGGAGGAGTTTGCAATCAGCATGAAAAAAGATAAGAGCAATGAAATGCGGAGGATGGATGCCGATGCGATAAAGAGGGTGGCGAGACCTTCCGTTGAAAAGACATTGCGTGTTCCTATCGAAGAGATATTCAAAGCAGAGTTTTTCTGCACAGAGGTGGCTGAAGAGGAACAGCATAAGATAAAAAAGAGATATGAGGAGCTTGTCTCTGCCACTACCTCCACGTTTTTAAAACGGCTCGAATCGCTAGGAATTACCCAGGAGAAACTTACTGCAAAGATAACGAGACAAAACGAATCTGTGGTCCTGATAGAGCTTTCAAGCGCATTTTATGACGTGTTTAGAGTAAAATCTTGCAGCGAAAGCAACCTGCTTTCTCTAATTGGAACAGGGAGTAGTAATTGCTATTCTTCGACTACAGTGTGCGCAGATATCCTTACAAGGCTGGGGAAGAACGTCAAGGTTGCCATGACACCGACGCATGTCTGGCTAGTGGGAAGATATGCGTCTCTGGAAACTACAATCGCTCCGGTAATCAGTCGCGAGTTGCCAGTGTTAGTGCATGATGACGGCCCTTTGGGGGATTGCAAAGATGTAGGCGTTATACCGGCAATTTCATGGCACACGAAGGCTTGCGCGCTGAACGCGTCGGACAGATATGAAGAAGAGCTCAAAGCGTGCGAAAAGGCGCTGGAGATATACCCGAATTTTGTAAATATATTTATCAACAAAAGCGTCGCACTTTCTAACTTGGGCAGGTATGCGGAAGCGTTAGAGGTGCTGGATAGAGCATTGGAGATAGATCCGAAGCGCACAGACGCGTTTGATAGCAAGGGATATATACTTCATTTTTTGGGCAGGTATGACGAAGCGCTTGGCGTATACGATAAGGTATTGGAGATAGACCCGGATGAGGAACGTGCGTTTATCGGCAGAGGAGACGCGCTTGGTTCAATGGACAGGTTCGAAGAGGCGCTGGATGCGTATGATAAAGCATTTGAGATAACCCCAGAGAATAAGAAGATATTGATTAAAAAGGCAGGTGCATTCTTTGCGTTGGGAAGGTTGGAGGAAGCGCAGGAGGCATGTGCCATGGCATGTAAGACCTGTACTGATGCACCAGAGGCAATTTTCTATGCAGGAATGATGCTCTTTTTGTTGGGCAGGTTCGAGGAAGCGCATGTGACATGCGACAGGGCGCTGGCGATAGATCCGAAGAACGTGCAGGCATTGATCCTGAAGGGAAACGCGCTTTATTCGTTAGGCAGATGCGATGAGGCGCTGGCGGCGTATGATGGTGCACTGGGAATAGATCAACGGTGCGTAGATGCCTGGCTTTGCAAATGTATATTACTCACAAGATTGGAAAGGAGAGAGGAGGCATTAATGGCGTATGACAAGGTAAGGGAGATGAATCCAAAGCTCGCAGAGGATCTGGACATTGAGCTCAGAGAGCTTTGATGCGCATCACCCAGGCGCTTGGCGCCATGGAATTTACTAGACTGGAGAATCCGTCAGCATGGCGCGGTTTTATTTCAGCCTTGAGCTGTCCAGGTTCATAGGCGCCCTTGCCTCTATCCTGAATTTGTTTCCTATAGACCTTGCAAGATCTTCGCACTTCGATTCCTCCCCGTGCATTGTGAATACCTTCTTTGGATAAGGGCGCAGATCGCTTACGAAGTTCATCAGCTGCCTTCTGTCGCTGTGGCCGGAGAAACCCTCCACAGTGTGCACCTTCATCTCGACCTTTGTAGCCACAAGCTTCCCGTCAGCATCAGGAAGGACTACCTCGGACGCCCCGCTCTGCAGCCTTCTTCCCATTGACGAAGAGCTGTTGTAGCCTACGAATATCAGCTTGCTCCTTGGGTCCGAGGAGAGTTCCTTGAAGTACTCCAGGGCTGCACCGCCGTTCAGCATTCCGCCGCTTGCGAGTATTACCGCGGGCCCTTTGTCCACTATCTCGCTCCTCTCTCCCTTTGCTATCTCGAATATCTCGCTCTCGAACGGCGACCTGTTGCTGAGTATCATGCGCTCAAGGCTTGCCTTGAGATACTCAGGATAAGCAGTGTGTATCGCGCTTGCCTCCAAGAGCATGCCGTCAAGGTAGACAGGCACGTCCATCTTGAAGTTCGGATGGTTGGCCATGTAGCTCTCGAGCACAAGCATTAGCTCCTGGCTCCTTCCCACGGCGAACAGGGGAATCAGCACCTTGCCCTTGTTGCTTATCGTCTCCTTTATGGAGTTCATCATCGCCATCTCGGCATCCTGTCTGTTCGGGGTTATGTCGTTCGGCCCGCCGTACGTGCTCTCCATGAACAATGCGTCTATCCTCGGATACCTTGTATCGGCAGGATCGAAGAGCTTGGTGAAGCCGTACTTCATGTCGCCGGTATGCACTATGTTGTACATGCCTTCTCCTATGTGCAGGTGCAGTATGGAGCTGCCCAGTATGTGGCCTGCGTTGTGGTACGTGAGCTTTATCTCGTCTGTGACGTTGGTGACCTCGCCGTAGTCCCTGGTTATCGTGTGCATTAGCATCTTCCTTACATCCTTCTCTTCGTAGAGGGGCGTGCCAGCATTCTTCTGCACCAGCTTTATGTAGTCGAAGAGAAGCAATGCGCAGAGGTCCCTGGTGGGCGGTGTGCAGTACACCGGGCCTTCGTAACCATACCTGAATAGGTAGGGTATGAATCCCATGTGGTCCATGTGCCCGTGGGTTATTATTACCGCGTCTATCTCGTTTATCGGCACGTTTATGCTGTCGAGGTAAGGGAATGCCCTGTTCTCGTCCTTGGAGGCGTTTGCGCTGCTTCCCCTAAGGCTTGGCTCCGGGCTTACCCCGCAGTCTATGAGTATCTTAGAATGCGTAGTCTCAAGCAGCATGCAGCTTCTCCCCACTTCCTTGAATCCCCCGAGAGACGTGACCTTCACCCACTCGCTCTTCATTATGGGCTGGTTTATCTTCTTGCCTATCGATGTCAGGAACTTCTTCCTGAAGTCAGTTTCCCTGAACATCATCTGCCTGACGCCTTTTATCACGTCGCTGTTCATCGGAGGCGTGCGCAGTATCTTAGGCGCCCACTTCGTCTCCATCACTATCCTCTTGAGGTTGCTGCCGCCCTTGCCTATGACAAGGCCTGGCTTGAACGCCTCTATGTACACCTCGCTGAACTCCGGAACGAACTTTATGTCGTTGATAGTAGCTTCAGGAGGCACTATCTGCCTTATTATCTCGGTTGCCTTCTCAGGAGTCAGCAGTTTCGAGGAGTCGCTCCGCACTATGAGCTTCTTCTTTATAGCCGCGGATATGTTCTTTATTATCCTGTCGTCAGCGTAGAGCGCGGATATGTTTCCGACGTACACGGCTATGTCGGGGCCCTCGTAAACCGCTTTTATGAAATCGGCGTCTGCCGGTATATACTCCTTTATCCTCTCTAGTATGTCGTTTTCCTTTACCTCGTTATCGTTTTGGTTCTCGGTCAATCAATCACTGTATTGCTCTCGTGCTAAGTGGATTCCAGCCATCAGGATTCGGATATCGATGGGCGCATGCCAATTCGGATTACTTCATGAACTTGTCGAGTTCCCCTCCAGAATACTCCTTGTATCCGCCCTTTGTCATGACCACCACGCGTATGGTGTTTCCAGTTGCAGAGTCCCTTCTTATAGCTACTGTCAGGGCCTTGACGGCGTGCCTGACGGCTTCCTGCGTTGTTATGCTCTCCTTGTAAACGTCCTCAAGGTAACCGAGCGCAGTCAGCGAACCGCTTCCGGTAGCCGTGAACTTGGATTCCTTTATCTCCCCCCCGAATGCGTCTATGTTGTAGACCTCCGGCGCTGTTCCTGTCATGCCCCCGACTATCAAGCCGACCATGAAAGGCATCATCTTGTTCTCCTGCAGCACAAGCGACAGTATGGATGTCAGCGATCTTGGCGAGAGCGGCTTGCCCTCGTTCATGCTGTACATCTCGTTCTGCGACTTCGAGAGCTTTACCAGGTATTCGGCGTCTCCGACCCCACCGGCTATGGTCATTGCAAGCCCGTCGTTTATCTTGTGTATCTTTATGGCTTCGGTGCTTGCTATGAACGTGTCCATGGTGGCCCTGGAATCCACGCCCATTACAACCCCGTCGCTGCATACTATTCCAATCGTCGTCGTGCCCTTCATTGCGTTCTCAGATATTGACTTGTAGTCCATTTGATTCACGTTTACACTTTATATGCATATTAGAAGCGCATGCCCAGCTGTTCGGAAGGCATGGTTATTGGCTTTCAGAAAGATCATATTTTCAGAAAGCAAGAAAAACTCCTGGTCAAGGTTACAGTAATAATGTACCATTACCTATTAAATATTTATTGCTTTGCTCCTGCTCGAAGGAGACTAACGGCTCCGCATACGCGCACGAGTCGGTCTTGCTCGTTATCTTTACCTTGTATGTCTTTCCCATTCGTATCTTTGCGTTCTTTATGAAGACCATAGTTTCGCCTACGTGCCCGATCCCTTCGCCATTGTGGTTCTTCGCCTTGACTTGTACTTCGTACAACTCGCCTTCTACTAGCTCATCGCTCATTCCCATGTTCCCATTCCCCTGTTATCCGTCTGGTAAACTGTCGATTTTATGAGACGTTAAAAGTATTTAAATATTATGTACAAGGAAACCGGCGGTAAACAGAGTACAAACGGAAGGGAAAGCCAATGGTAATGAGGAATCGGTTATGCGCCGTTCTGGAACTTTGCCTGGGTGCCGCTTGATTATGAGGAAACGTTGCTCGGGGTTGAGTTTGTTATGACTGCGTTCTGCCTTCGCACAGTGGCATTGGGCTGGGAAGGCGCGGTAGTGTTCTCCGTGATGCCGGATGGAAGCGAAGTTCCCGGTAAACCTGAATGGCGCTGTTCAACTGTGATGTTCTCTAACCCGAAGTTGAGAACAGAATCCAGAGGCTGCGTGAACGTAGAGTTTGACATGTAAAAGACAAGCTGGTTGAATGTTGGAGACACGTTGACCGGCACCGAGAAATGTCGCAGTGTCGTGTTCAGGGATACCTTGTCTACAAGATCCTGCGGACTGTTGAGGTATACGTAGAGCACCGGGTTGCTGACGAATGCCGCGGCAGAGAAGTTCACTATAAGCCCGGTCTGGTTCGCCGGCGCGTATATTATCACTGACCTTGTGCTGTTCCCCCACCATGCATTGTATACGGTTGGATTGCACTGCTGCCCGGGATTGTACTGCCCGCACAGGACGAATCCGGGAATCCACGCGCTTGCGTCTCCGGTATATGCGACTACGCTCCTGCCTGCGTTGTGGTATATGGCGTTGTCGGTGGAGAAGACCGTGGTAGAGTTGCTGTTGTAGACAGGGGAGCCGAGCATGCTTATGAGATAGCCGTAAAGCTGGTACAGGTCGCTTGTGTTGTACGCCTGCTTTATTATGGAGATGAATTTTACCTTGTACACTGCCAGAAGCAGCAGGTTCACCGCGGTTACGTTCGTTATGACAGGGGATGGATATATGAAACCGTAACCCTCCTCCAGGTATCCGGACATCATGGAGATTGGAAGCAGCTCTACAGAATACGTCTGCATGCTGGTGGTCCTTGACGTGTAGCCGCCCACAATGGGCTTCTGGAATATCGTCTGGAAATACTCCGACATGCCGGGATACAGCGCCGGAGATGTGACGTTTACCGTGTCTGGCAGCATAAGCACGGTGTAGTTGCCCGTAACGTTCCTTATCTGCGAGTATGCTGAGGATGCGTTAACGGTTATGAACCAGCCTGTAGGGAAGTGGCCTGGTATCAGTATGCCGTTGTATTCTATTATTATGAGGATTGATATTATTGCGGTGGCGTATATCGCGTTATTCCTTATCTTGTGCCCCTGCACCTTCTCGTGCTTCAAGACCTCGTTGAAGCCCAGCGCCGCCAGCACGGCAAGCGCCATTGTGACAATCAGGTCGAATCTGCCAGGCTCCCTTATTATGTTGAATATTGGTATATAGCGGTAGCCCAGGAAAGGCCCGGGTATCTGCGAGACTGTGGAGCCTATCTGGAGGTATGGCCCCAGCGACAGCAGCCCGAAGACTACAATCATAACTATCCATAGCGCGGAGTTCTTCAGCCTGTCCCTTTTGTAGTCGTAGTATATGCCGAGCAATGCAAGGAAGAGCGCAACGTAGCCAAGATATGCTATCCTCTCCGTAGGGTCTGGCGCGTATATGGTGCTGGAGAACTGCGAGGCGCTGCTCAGGAAGCTGTTGTACGGGCTTGGAATGAAGAAGGATACGATGTTCTGGCTCCATATCATGTTGTGCTGCAGATCCGCAAGCTGGTTCGCCGTTGCCAGGGCGTTCCCGCTGACTATGCCGTTGATTATAGGTATCAGGAAAGGGGATCCGAGCACAAGTACCAGCACAACCATGGCACTGAAGTTCACGGCGAATCCCCTGCTCAGTATCATCTTTCTGCCATCCTTCCTCAGCAGATACGCTGCCAGGAGTATTATAGAGAAGAGGACAGTCATTATCCCCTGCTCCGGATCACCCATGAAGACCAGAAGCACGAACGATATCGCGGCGCCGGCTGCGTATTTCAGCTTGCTGTCCTCTATCATCTGTATCAGCATGAGAACGAAGAGCGGAAGGAACTCGATGGTAGTCCAGTTGAGATGGCCGTAGGACTGCGCTATGTGCATGGGACTGAACGCGAATATCATGCCTGCTATGAAAGACGCATAGACGTTCCTTGTCAATCGGAATGCAAGCAGGTACATGAAGAAACCCGAGAGCGCGAATCCCAGCAGGAAGATGATGTTGTATGAAAAGGTTAGGCCTATCGCCTGCAAAGGCGCGCTGAGAAGCCCTGCAATTGGCATCAGGGTTTGCGTGACAAGGCTTGCGCCCACCGGGTAGTATATCATGCTTGAGAAGTAAGGGGAGGAATGCAGCGTAAGTATCGAATACGGCACCCACCACAGCCCCCAGAGGCTCTGGTACACGTCTCCGCCCCCGTTTACCACAGTATTCATGATCCCAGAGACCACGGGCCAGAAGAGAATCGCAGCTATGACAAGATACGCGAACGCCGCGCATGCGGTTGTGCGCAGGTTCTGCCTGCTGAAATGGCTGTGCCTCGCCTCTTCCATGTATATCAGAAACAACAAACATTAAATCTAACTATTTAATAAAGTTTCTGGAGATAATTGTAGCTGTATGAAGGGGTTGAGAGCATAGTCTCCAAAACCAAAGGATCCAAAACAGGAACTAGGATTGCACGGTCTTTGTTCTCTCTTTTTACAGGGAAGTTCATAGCAATAATCCTGAGCGGCATCACCTTTGTTGTCATAGCCAGGCTGCTGGGTCCGGGAAACTACGGGCTTTACACCATAGCGCTGGGATTTTCCATGTTCCTGAGCGGAGTCGGGAACTTCGGCATAGGCACATACCTTAACAAGCACCTTGCGGAGGCCAGGTACAGGAACGACAACGGGCAGATACGAAAGATACTGATGCACACGTACCTATTGATAATAATAATATCCGCGGCGATAACTGCCATTGGAATACTTGCAAGCCCGTACGCCGCGGGACACGTGCTCTTCTCTTCGGGGATTGGCGCCGCAGCGCTGATCATAGCGTCCCTCTCCATATTCTTCTCTATGGTTTACGGGACCTCGTACTCTGCGCTTGTCGGGATTGAGAGGAGCGGGGACGCGGCGTTGTCCTCGGTCATAGTCAACAGCGCGCAGTTCGCGTCAAGCGTGGGCCTTGTCCTCCTTGGATACGGAGTGGATGGAGCGGTAGCAGGGGTCTTTGTGGGGTATCTTTTCGGCATGTTATACGCGGCATCGCAGCTCTTCGGGAATGCCGTGAAAGGACGT
>JAJYVZ010000032.1 GCA_021791725.1 Microcaldota archaeon
ACCACCGCTGGCGGTGGTGGATGTGGAAGAGGTTGTGGAAGAGGTGGTGGAAGAGGTGGTGGAAGAGGTTGTGGAAGAGGTTGTGGAAGAGGTTGTGGAAGAGGTTGTGGAAGAGGTGGAAGAGGTTGTGGAAGAGGTGGAAGATGTTGTGGAGGAGGTGGAAGAGGTTGTGGAAGAGGTGGAAGAGGTTGTGGAAGAGGTGGAAGAGGTTGTGGAGGAGGTGGAAGAGGTGGTGGTGGTGGCGGCAGTGGTGGTGGAGGTGGTGGAAGAGGTGGAGGTGGTGGAAGAGGTTGTGGATGTGGAGGAGGTGGTTGAGGAGATGGTGGAGGAAGAGGTGGAGGTGGTGGAAGAGGTTGTGGATGTGGAGGAGGTGGTTGAGGAGATGGTGGAGGAGGTTGTGGAGGAGGTTGTGGAGGAGGTTGTGGAGGAGGTTGTGGAAGATGTGGTAGAGGAGGTTGTGGAGGTTGTAGTGATGAATGAATATGTGGCAGTTATCGTGCCTTGCGCCGACGCCTTTGCGTCCGTCTCCTGGTGGGAGCTGCTAATGGTAGAGGCGCCTCCAGTGTCGCTCCATTCTGCGAATCCGTATCCTGCTGGCGGCAGCGCGTATATTACATAGGATTGATATGGGGTGAAGTAAAGCACCGCATTGTTAGGATATACTACGCCGTTTACGATTATGTTCCCTGACGTAGGGTTGTCTTCCAGCGTTATAGTGAAGAGAACGGGATTGTACTTTGACACTGTTCCTGTTGACGAGCCGCTTGTATTGTAATATGTGCCTGTGCATGTCGGGGCGCATATGGAATAATGCAGATTATACTGGAATGTGTAGAAGGTTCCTGGGGTCTCGACTATGTTGCTCAGCGTCGCGTTGCATATTATCTCCGCGCCGTTTCCCGCGGTGCTTGGCTTGCATATGCCGTTATATGATATGGGAGATAGGTTGGGGGTCACGGATATCCCGTTTGCAGCGAACTGCACCGGCTTGCCAAGGGTGTTGTAAAATATGACGACAAACTGCGAACCTATGGAGTTTGACATGAAGAGGGTCTGGTAGCAGTTGAATTCCGGAGTTATGTAGCATGACGGTGGTATATATGTCTGGGGATTCTGGTATCCTATGATTGCGACTATTATGGCTATCGCTATTCCAAGTACAAGCAGCGCCCAGCCATAGGTAACAAGGAATTCGAATGCGGTCTGCCCTAGCGTTTTCCTGTGCCTCATCTCCTCACTATATCTGTTTAAGCAATGTTTATAATGGTTTCTGGCTTGCCGGCCTTTCTGGTTTTCTCTTCGCATAGATTATGCCTATGTACATATCGGGGTCTTTGATGTTGCTGTAGCCGAAATACCTTGGGCTTGTGCGCGCCACATCGAATCCTGCATCGGCAATCTTCTTCCCAAGATCGATATATCCATGGTGGTATTCTAGGATTATCTGGTCGAACTTCCGCAGCGTGGATGCTTCTGCCGACATGATTGCGTGTTGTTCGCAGCCCTCGCAGTCCATCTTAAGCACCGCGTCCTCTATGCCGAATTCCTCCACAATGCGTTTAAGCGAGTATATTGGTATGCGCTTTCCGTTGCGCGAGATGCCTTCCGACAGGTCGCTTTCGCTGCTGCTCACGTGCCTGCCGCTTATCCTAATCGCCGTATCCCTGTCGCTTGCGCCTGCGTTCAGAAGCGTGACCCTCTTTCCGAGTTTGTTTATGCTTATATTCCTCTTTGCGGCGTTATAGGCATAGGGGTAAGGTTCGAACGCATACACGTGCTTCGCGCCCTTGAAGGCAAAGTATATCGGCGTATCTCCTATGCCGGCGCCTACGTCCACTACGATCCTGCCCTTCGGATCTGCGTGCGCGTATTCGTCCTTTGCCAAAAGGTCTATGATTGGGCCGAGCGTTGCGCCAAGCGTGGACTCGGATGCATAGGAGAAGTGCGCGTCCCTGCCCAGGATCTCAGCAGTCACCCTGCCTCTGCCCATCCTTATTGGAAAGCCCATGGATCTTATCAGTTCCCTTGCCCAGAGTTTGTCCCTGTGTATGAAATTGAAGAACTCGTCGTCGTTTCTTATGTTTACGATCCTGCCGGAATTAAGCCTTAATCTTATCTTTTTCATGAGCCCCAGTTTGAACAGCGGCAGGACATACCAGTTCTTTATCGCGTGCCTTAGGAGCAGCAGGTAGGGAATCGCCCTGATTCTTGACGTAACCCAGTCAATGCGCGTTATTGCCGCCATTCTCTCCGTCATATAGGGATAGGCAAACTATATATTCATGACCCGGCATATTCTGGCTGATGGAAAGGAATAATCGCATTGGATCATTGCTTAGACGGGCCAATGATCGTATCTCTGGATTAGACAGGAAGAGGCTGGCCCTGATAACTGCCCTGATGCTCCTTATGCTGGCAGTAAGGATTTATTATTATTCCGGGCCGGTCTTCGCCAACACCCAGGACGAGGCAATCTACATAAACATATTCGCAAATGCTGTGTTCCACAATGCGCTGCCGGATTTTTCAGTGTATAGGAATGCGAATTTCAGCGATGCGACAAGCGGCGTCTTCGACCCTGTGGTTTCGTTCGCTTTCTATTCCGGCTTCATATACCCGGAGATACTGATCCAGAAGCTGCTGGGATTTTCGGTTGACAATGCCATATATTATGTAATCCTGATGTCGCTTGTGCAGAGTTTCTTCCTGTTCCTCATACTAGAGAGGATGGCAGGACGGCGCGCAGGGATTATAGGGGTTGTGCTGCTGGCGTTCCTTCCGGACGACGTCCTGTTCTCTACCCACGTGCAGCCGCTCATACCCATGGAGGCCATGCTGTCTGTGGCGCTGTATCTTATTACGCTCTCGTTTTACGAGAAGAGCGGGAAGAAGGCGTCAAAATATTATCTCATGTCAGGGTTCTTCGCAAGCCTGGGATATCTTGCCAATCCGCTGGGCCTGAGCCTGATGCTCATACTCGCGGTGTACTCGATTGCCGCAATATTGCTCTTTTCTGGGCAGAGGGAGGCAAGGATCAGGAACTTCGTTCTCCTTACCGCAGGTTTCATGATAGGCTTCTCGATAATGGGCGTCTATTACCTTTACACTGCCGGAAACTATCTCCTTGCCCTTCAGGTATTGCATAACGTCTTCCTTTTCCAGTTGGCCACGCAGCATGCGGTCACTGCCAATGTGACAGGTTTCCTGCGCCTGCAGTATATGACGGGCAGCATAGGCTACTACCTGCCTTTGCTCACGAGGATATCGCCAGATCGGAGCATACCAGTCATAAGGGATACCCTTGACTATTTCGCGATAATGGTTTACCTGTCGATCCTGTTCGGCGCATTGGCAATCTTTAGGAAGAGAAGGCATTCCATGTTCTTTGCGGGTCTTCTGGTTGCGGACTTCCTGATAATATGGATACTTCCGGTTAACGCATCGCTATCGAACAACTCCTTGCTCCTCGAGATTACCAGCCAGAGGCCGTATTACACCACGCTGCTGGCGCTTCCGGCAATGGTGATAACCGCACTTGGGATCGATGAACTGATGAGGATGGACAGGGGAAAGCTTAGATATGCCGCTTATGCGGTGATAATGCTCGCATTGTATTTTGATATAATAGCGTTGAACTGGGACATAGGTTTCTACAGGGCTTCGGTTGCTACGATCCATGACCTTGCGGCATATGCGGAGATGCACCCAAGCCAGAGGATATATGTCAATGGGTTTTTCGGCAATGAGGTGCAGGATCTTCTCGCATACAGGTATAATGTCACGCCCACGCTCGAGTGCAATTCGTCCTTCGTCAGGAGCATAAGGGGGGATTATGTGGCGGTAGGAGGCAGCATAGACTTCTCGCTCAGCCCTGCCGGGCTCCAGAGCTTCGACGACTGCATGGAGAGGAACCTGACGGACGCGACGATGGTCGGGCAGTTCGGCAACCCCATGGTGCAGTACGAAGGGACTTTCGAGACCCCGCCCCTGACAATATACAGGGTAAACTGAGAGAAATATGCAGTCTCAGAGGTTGCGGCTACCAGTGCTTTATCTTCCTGTATGCAGCGGATTGGAACCAGATCGGCAGCATGAAGCCCAGCCTCGAGCGCATTATCCTGAACCCTATGGCCACAAAGAACATCTGCGCGCTGCGAAGGGGGAGCCTTATGTTCATGCTGCTGCCGGGCTTGTTCACGTACCTTATTGCCATCTCCCTGACATCGGCGCCGGATCTCTTCAGCTCGTAGAACAGATTGAGATCGAAGCTTACGTCGAACAGCACCATATTGCCAAGCACCTTTTCCAGCGCCTCTTTCCTGAAGAACTTCGCCCCGCACTGCGTATCGCTGTACTCCAGGCCGAAGAGCCGCCTTACAAGCAGATTGTACCCCCTTGATGCAATAAAATGCGGAATTCCGAGATTGCCTATCACAACGCTGCCCTTTGCGTACCTAGATGCGACAATGCCGTCTGCTCCGTCCCTTTCCATGGCCTTTATCATCCTCGTGATTTCATGGCCAGTGACCGAGTCGTCTGCATCTACGAACCCCACTATGCTGCCTCTCGTGGAATGGGCGCATGCGTACTTGAACCCGTTGAATACAGCAAAACCTTTGCCGCGCCTGTGATCGTTCCGCAATAGCCTTATGTTCCCGTGTTTTGACGCGTATGAAGAGACTATCCTGTCCGTGTCGTCGGTACTGTCCGAGACTACGAGTATGCGGACGTTTCCGCGCCCTCTTGCCACAGTTCTGGCGTAATCATTTAGCGTTGGAAGTATGCGCTTTGACTCGTTGTATGCCGGTATGACTATCCACAGGTCCATAACATTCCGCCTCTCATTTCCTTACGATGAAGTCGATGACAATCTCTATCTCCCTTGCGGAATACGGCCTTACCTCTCTCCCGAAGGCAAATCTTGCCCTTGTGCCTTGTTTAGAGAAAAATTCCCGTATCTGCGCCTTTGCGTCTTCGAATGCCGTGTCCTTGCCGCCAAATGTGTAGTAGTGGACCCTGCATCCGTTCCTTGCAGCAGATGCCGCTTCTTCCAGGAAAGCGTTTGAGCTCATTGGAAGAGGCATTACCACCCTGTCGGCCCAGTTCTCGTATCTCTTTACTTCTTTCCTCACGTCCCCGTATATTGCTTCTGCGTTGGCAGTGCCGTTCAGCTCTATGTTCCTCTTCATGGCGCCATAGGCATA
Organism: Microcaldota archaeon; assembly: GCA_021791725.1. Classification (GTDB taxonomy): domain Archaea; phylum Micrarchaeota; class Micrarchaeia; order Micrarchaeales; family CABMGC01; genus JAJYVZ01. The sequence goes on from JAJYVZ010000032.1 coordinate 5,205, forward strand.
CCTGTTCAGTTCTATGCCTATTACGTTTGCGAGCCTGTTGTGCTTAGCTATCTCTATGGCAAACGGGCCCACGCCCGCGAACATTACCATGACGTTCTCCTTCCCTCTCGACGCGTCCGCTATCCTCTTCCTTTCATAGGACAGCCTCTGGGAGAAGAATGTCTTCCTTATGTCGAATTCGAAGATGCATCCGTTCTCTCTGTATGTTGCAGTGTAGTTGCGCCTTCCGATTACATGAGCGTATTTCCTCGTGCGGTACTTGCCAGATACGGCGCCTGCCTTTCTCACAACTGTCTCTACGTTCTTGTTGTTCAGCATCACCGCCTTTGCCACTTTCTTTGCAGCCTTTGGCTCAGCATCTATTATTGCTATGTTGCCGAGAAGGTCGTAGCCCCTTGACGCTTTCTCATAGAATGCCGGCACTGCCGGAATGGGGTTCCTGTCTGCTTTCCTGAATCTCTCTTCTGTCATCTCGCCGCCTAGGCGCTTTGCCAGCCCTGCAATGCCCTTCTCCGGTTTATCCGAATGGTTTTTATTACTTAATGGTAGATATACTAACTGTCCTTTCCTGAAGATCTTAAAGCCCCTATCTAGGAGGCTTTTCTTTTTCAGAAAGGCTATTGCAGACTGGGCATTTTTCGCCTCGACCTTCAATGCGATCATAATAAAATATAGGAATATGACTTTAAATAGAGATTGAGCATCTGATAACATGTACTTCGTAGTAAGAGTTACCTCAAGCCAGGAGAAGATAACAGCAGACATACTGGAGAGCAAGACCTCCAAGACCCATCTTCCAATATACTCGATAATGATGCTCGACGGCATGCGCGGATATCTCATAGTCGAGGCAAAGGACGAGGTGACGTGCAGGGAACTGATAGCCAATGAACCGCACGTCAAGGGAATGCTGCCGAGATCGCTGGCAGAAGCTGATTTCGACAAGATGATGGAGGTCAAGCAGAATACCCAGGAGATAGAGGCGAACGACTCCGTGGAGTTCATGTCAGGACCTTTCAAGGGCTACAAGGCAAAGGTTATAAAAGTTGACAACGTAAAGGATGAGATAACTGTGGAGCTGATGGATGTTGCCGTGCAGATACCGGTGACTACAAAGGCCAATACGGCAAGGATAATAAAGAAGGCGGAGAAATAAGCGGATGATCATATGCCAGAAGTCATAATAAACGGCCTTATAGAAGGCGGAAAGGCGACGAACGGTCCGCCTTTCGGCCCTGCGCTGGGACCCATGGGAGTGAACATAGGGACGATAGTCGCTGAGATAAACAAGGAGACAAAGGATTTCGAGGGGATGAAGGTTCCGGTCAAGGTCATAGTCGATTCCGTTACAAAGAAGTATAAAGTCGAGATAGGCGCGCCGCCTACCAGCGCGTTGATACTCAAGGAGATAAACGCGCCGAAAGGATCTAAGAGCAAGGAGGAGTCGGCAGGCAACATAACCATAGAGCAGGTCAGGAAGATAGCGAAGTCGAAGGAGACAAGGCTTTACGGGGATGAGAGATCCAAGATAAAGCAGGTAATAGGCACCTGCAAGAGCATGGGCGTGAAGTGCGAGGGGAAGGATCCTAAGGAGATGCTAAGGATGATAGACGCCGGTGAGGTAAAGGTATAGGCTCTTTGTTTGTTGCGTTTACTGATTAATATCTGTTTTTCAACTTTTGAGTGGTTATATTTACACAAAAGTGTAAATATGAATAGTCGATTGTAGGAAAGCCGGCGGGATTTTAATGCACCAACCCAGAATAATGCAGTTATACAAGACGCTTGAATCGCATTTCGGCTTCCTGGATTGGTGGCCTGGAGATTCCAAGGCAGAGATAGTGGTAGGCGCAATACTTACCCAGAGTGCTTCATGGAAGAATGTCGAGAAGGCGATTGCGAATCTTAAGTCCAAAGACATGATAGACCCGAAGAGGATTGCAAACGCAGACATAAAAAGGCTCGAGCAGCTTGTCAGGCCAAGCGGATTTTACAGGCAGAAGGCCAGAAGGCTCCGTGGGTTCATGTCATACGTCGTAAAGAGGCATGGGAGCCTGGAGAGCATGTTCTCCAATGACGCAAGCCCATTAAGGGCAGAGTTACTTTCCATAAACGGCATAGGAAATGAGACTGCCGATTCGATAGCGCTATATGCCGCAGAGAAACCCATATTCGTCATAGACGCATACACGAGAAGGATACTCGGCAGAGTCTACGGAACCAAGAGATATGAGAAGAGCGAATGCTACGACATTCTCCAGAAGGAGATAGAGGCGTCGATACGCAAGGATGTGGTGCTGTACAAGGACTTCCATGCTCAGTTCGTAGAGCTTGGGAAGAATTGCTGCAGGGCAAAGCCCTTGTGCGGATCCTGCCCCTTAAAGAGGCAATGCAAATATTTTAAAGATTTACAGCAATAGCTAATCTCGCATTGATACGATGAACTTCAAGGAATACATAGAGACCATAAGAAGCGGGGTATACTCCACGATCTGCGGCTACATACAGATAAAGGAGCCCGAAGAGCATTACAGGATGGTAAGGGACTACATAGACAGGCAGGGAAGCTACAGGAGGCCTGGACTCCTGATGCTGAGCGGCGAGATGTTCGGGGCGAAGAGGGAAGACCTGTTCCTGCCGGCAGCTGCCATGCAGCTCTCGGAAGACTGGATACTCATCCACGACGACATAGAAGATCATTCGGAGATGAGAAGGGGGAAGCCTGCGCTGCAGAAGATCCACGGATATGAGCTTGCCATAAACGCCGGAGACGGAGCGCATATGACAATGTGGAAGATAATGAAGGATTACATGCTTAGGGCGGGGCAGGAACGTGGAAGCGCGATGTACGACAAGTTCTACGACATGCTTGAATATACTGTCGAAGGGCAGTACATAGAAGACAACTTCATCTATAACGTCAAAGAGATGGAAAGAGCCTCTGAAGAACTTTACATGAGGATAGCCAACACCAAAACGGGTTACTATACAGTGTACGGCCCGCTCCAGCTGGGCGCCTTGGCGGCAGGGAAGAACGGCGCAATCTTAGAAGCGCTGGAGGAGATAGGAAGGCCTGCAGGCATAGCCTTCCAGATAGTCGATGACATACTCGACATGACGGCCGACGAGAAGACGTTCGGGAAGAGGAGGTTCGGGGATCTCTACGAGGGCAAGGTAACCCTGATAATGCTTCACACGTACCAGAGCGCAACAAAAGAGGAGAAGGGGAGGATAGATGCAATATACAGGAAAAGGAGAGAGGAGAAGAGCGAAGACGAGATAAATTGGCTGGCGCAGATGGTCGAGAAGTATGACGGCATGGGGTACGCCAAGAGGATGTCTGAGAGATATGGGGAGATAGCGAAGAGGAGCATAGAGAAGCACCTGCTTTCCCTGCCGGACAACGAAAACACAAAGGTGCTGCTATCGGCCCTTGAGGAGCTTTACCTTAGGAAGAAGTAGAAAAAGATAAGGACCAATGCTGGAAGTATCTGATATAAGCCGTTTTGAGAAAATTTATAGAGTGGCATCTTAAAATTGCGAATTTAGATATAGGCAACAGGCGCAAAATAGATGGTGGTCTTGCCCACTCTGCGCTTTCCTATAAAATTTTTAGTCAATACTATTGCGATTTTTGGAGAATATTTTTCTATGAAACTTCTCATCCCTTTTGTAATTTCGGTTTTTTTAATGTTCGAAAATTTTACCTCGATTGGCATAATGTTTTTCCCTGTGAAAAAAATAAAATCTACTTCTGCTTTTGAAAGAGTTCTCCAAAAATTAAGTTGCTGGTTTGGTTGAATAGCCATATTTAGCTGATTAAACACAAAATTTTCTACTAAATGCCCAGTGTCTTCTCTTTTATCAAGCTCATTAAAATTATTAATTATGTAATTTCTTAAACCCGTATCTAACAGGTATATTTTGGGATTTTTGCGTAATTCTGTTCTGAGGTTTTTGTGAAAAGGCCTAATAATTTTTGCGACATATGTCTCTTCTAAGGCATTTATGTATCTTATCGCTTGTTTATAGTATGTCTGTGAATCATTTGCAAGTTCATTGTAGTTTAATAAAGAACCTATCTGTAAAGACAAAAGTAAAAGCACTTTCCTAAATGCTGAAGAGTCTGTTATGCCCAATAGACTTATTACATCCTTTCCGATATAGGTAGTATAAATGTTTTTTATCGTTTCTATTTTACTATCTGTTTTTTGACATTTTACAATCTCTGGATAGCTGCCATAAATGATGTATGCGTTTAATTCCTTGTTTATCTCTTTTAAAGCTATATCGTTGAATTTGTTTGGTTGGTTTTTGCCAGCGAACAAATTTTGTAATATTTTCCTATTTTCCTTGTATATGTTGAATAACCTTGCATTTTTGTATTTAAGATATTCTCCGAAATTAAGCCCGTATAATTCATATATGTATATTCTGCCTACTAAAAATTTTGATATTTGGGAAATTTCCAAAGAGGAGGAGCCGGTTATTATAATCTTTATATTTTCTATCGTATCGAAAACAAGTTTTAAGTGTTTTCCAGCCTGTTTATCATATTGCACTTCATCCAGTAGAAAATAGTGTGTACCGCCATTATTCATATAACTGCTTAGAAAAACCCTCGGATCCTTTACAAAATCGTCAAGTAGTTGCGGATCTTCAAAAGTCAAAAAAGTTATTTGCTCTTTACTTACGCCTTTCTTTTTGAGTGCTGTTTCTAGAAAATCTAAAACCGTACTTTTTCCTGTTTGCCTTGCTCCACGTATTGCAAGTATCTTGGAGTCATCAAGATGCTTTATTAATAATGTTAGGATATCTCTCTCTATTATGTCTTCCATGA
>JAJYVZ010000033.1 GCA_021791725.1 Microcaldota archaeon
CAACAACTACTGAACCCTAAGCCCGCCAACGCAATCCGGCAGCCCTTCTCGCTTCGACCCGACCAGCGACCTGTACCAGGCATAGTTCGGCATATACACCCACATAGGCACCAACAGGAAAAGATTCGGGATAAAGGACGGCGAACCGGAAATGGAGACTTAAGCGCCTTGCCGAAGTGGACCAGCTGCTTTGGCTTAATGCGCACGGCGACAAATCCCCAATGGCAGCACTTGCGAGGTTCGACAAGCTTGGAAAGATGAGAGTAGACGGAAACGACGCATGGCTCTATTACGGCGAGATATACTGCCATTCGGATGTTGGCCTCAGCGGCAAGGGATACGAGAGCGTATACGGAATTGTAAGAAGCAGAAGGTTCGCCTCGGAGACGCCTATAGACAAAAAGCTGTTCGTACCCGATCCGCGCATATGGTAGCCTTACGTCAATCCCCATCACGAGATAAACCTCAAGGGATTCTTCACGGTCGTGCCTCTCGAGAAGGCAGTCGCCTGCATATACCTTAACGGAGCAGAATATATAGACAACGAAAAGAGGCACCACGATACCTGGGACGCACTCAAGCCAGATGCTCCTGACATGATCCAATCAGTAAAGGTAGAGAAGGTCGAGAGTAGCGGAATTTTTCAAGTATCCTTAGGCGCCTGAAATAAGCATATCATGCTTTGTTCGCGAACAGCCTCTTCAGCATGACAGAAGGCCTGTCCATGTCTCCCTTCTCGCTGAAAAATGACTCCGCTCCTAGCAGTTTTGCGGCCTTTACAAGATAAGAGAGCTGTGCCGGCCCAAGGGAGGCGTATACCTTCCGTATAACCGAGTGAAGCTTCATGTCTAAGGAGAACTGCTTTCTCCACATTCTCTCGTAATCAGAGATCCTGCCATTGCCGTCGAAATAATTCTTGACGGCTTCGGCAGCCATGACCGCACCGGAGCCCCCGAATATTATTCCCCCGCCAGTAGTGGGCTTCACGTGCCCTGCCGCGTCCCCTACGAGAAGAACACGCTTATCGTCATCTGTGAACCTGTCCCTGAGGCTTAGCGGTATCACGCTTGCCCCTCCGTCCACGAACCTGCACTTCTTTAGCACTTCCATTACGCGCCCTATCCTCTTGAACCTGTTCATTGCTTCCTTGCTGTTTCCGTGCTCCGGGCCTATGCCAATCCCTATCTCAATGGTTCTTTTACTCTCAGGCGCTATCCACCCGAAGAAGCCTTTGCATATCCTGTTATCGAAGAAGAGCTCGACCATGTCCAATTCCTCAACGTCATCTGTGAAATATACCTCCCTATAAGTCAGGACGTGCGTTCCGGCGGAAACCATCCCGAAATGCCTTGCAACGCCCGAATTGAACCCATCCGCGCCTACCACTATGCCAGAATCAGAGAGCCTGTCCAGTTGCTCTGCGTTTACCTTCCTGCCTCTCTCTATCTCTACGCCAAGATCCGTGCACTTCTGCGCAAGGAGTTCGTTTAGCCTCAGTCTGTTCAGGACATGGGCCTGCGGCTTCCCCGATCTTATGGTCATTACCTCATTGCCCGCATATATCTTTGCCCCATAAATGGTGTTGCTGACTATGTGCTTGTATTCTATGCCAAGCGAATCAAGACCGCTGATCGAGAGTATGCCGGAAGCCCTGACAGGATGCCCAAGCACCTTCTTCTGGTCGTAAACCCTCACGCCTACCCCAAGCTCCGCGGCCCTTTTGGCGAAGAGCAGGCCGGACGACCCTGCGCCTATCACAGAGGCGCTGCCTTTGACATCCATAAACCTCGATATCAGATTGCATCCCAACCTATAAAACGTTTTTGAATTGTGGCGGCAAAATCCGTATTAACGTATCCAAAAGGTTCGTCAGGTGTCAAAAATATACATTCTCGAGGTAATATTTATATAGTATAAAACGCACTTTCCTATCGTGATAAAATGAACGCACAGAAGCAAACAGCCACAATACAATTCAGCGAAACAGATGGCAGCGGAGTTTTCATGAGGGAGATTGAATCAAACTATTACAAATTTATATCGCTTCTGCGGCAGAACGGCCTAAGAACCATGGCCTACCAGGAAGCGCCCGTACTCATAGACAAAAATCCAGAACTTAAGGAACAACTGAAAGGAAAAAGGTTATATATTGATGGAGCGGCGTTTGCGTTCTCAAAACTCTGGGGATCTGCACTATCCGCACTATCCGGATACTGCACATTCAACGAGGAGGGACAACTCACTCCAGGAAGAGGAGATATAGAGAAGACCATTTATGTCTGTAAAAATAAGACAGTTCACGGTTGGAAGGGCAATCAGCCCGTGTTGCTCAGTGTGTATACAGATGTCACCTCTAGAATCAACTGGTGTCGTTACCTCCTCGATACGAATATCTCGCCAGACGAGGTTGTATCGGCAGTGGTCGGGATTAAAGATGACAGAAAAACAGAAACAGCAAAACCGTACATAGATGCACTGAGAATGGTTTGATAACATGATGGCAAGTGCGATACAGTCATTGAAAGAGCTCAAGGAGATAAGCGGTCAATTAAGGCCTGGAGAGAAGGTAAAATACATAGACCAAAACGCTGTGCTTCATAACCTCGTTGTGCACGAAGTTCCTGTCCTGTCCAAATCCGGATCTATAAATTCAGCCGGGAGCGTGCCGACATACATTATAGAGCTGGGGTCAAAGGCGGATCTCTACGGCAAGATCGATTTTAATGGGATAGTGATGCTGCTCGGCAAGAATGCGCAGTTCAGCATTGAAAACGCATCTATGAAAGACTGTGTTCTGGATGCGTACGAGGAAGGCGCAAAAGTGTCTGTAGGGTGCGGCGGAGCCGGAGGAATAACCAGTATACACTACTCCGTAATCGAATTTAGAGACGAAAGGTCGAAAATAATCCCGTTATCGTTATACGGTGAGGGAAATGCGCAGCGCATAATAGGTAACAGCATACGCGACACCGCCATGAGCGGGGACATGGCAATAACCCCATTCTCTGACAGCTCGGTACTCTCGTCACGTCATCTTATGCGAATACGTAGAAAGTGATCTGAAAATTGCGAAATGTGGTGTGCATGTCATTCTTAACAAAAAAAGCAAACAAGGCATTAAACGTTCCAAAAGCGTCAGAAGCGTTCAACAGCGAAGAGGAGATAACGCTGATGAAGAGGGTCGTTGAGCATCTCAGGTCGCTGCCGGAGGGGCAGAAATCAGCTACGCTAAGCATAAACGGAGTAGAGACAAGGATCATAAGGCACGAGAACGCAAGCGGCGGGATGGGCGGATGGAGAGAGGAAGGCTCCGTCAGCGCCATTAATGCGTTCATAGGCAGGAAGTCGGTAGTGCTTGGAAACATGTTTCTCAAGGACTGCGTAATAGACCAGGAATCGATTGTTGCGCATACGGGAATTGGGGCAGGCCACGTATCAAACGGCAGGATATTCGGCACGGTCCTTATAGGCACCATAAATGTCTATGGCTCCACAATTGCAGATTCCGAGGCCGTTGGCAATATGACCATAACCGGAAAAAACACGCTCGTTGACAGGTCAAGTCTGTCAAAGGAAGTGAGCGTGGAGGAAAGCACAATAACAAAGGCAAAGCTGCTGAACACAGAGGTTGTGTCAAGCACGCTTGACGGAGACAAATTGGACGGCAAGCGGGTATTGTGCGGCAGGATAATGAGGAAGGACGCACTATGAGCGATTATTCCACGCATTCCCGCATTTCCAGAAAGTTTATAATGATTTATTATTAAATTATTATAAATATAGAAATGATAATATGAGCAACATTAACATTGAACTTAAGGGCTATGTCGCGGAAGTTATTGATAAAATGCTCCATGAGGGATACGCAAAAACGAAGACCGAAGCCATAAGGCTGGCCGTATTCGAATTCGACCAAGTTCATAGATTGACAGAAGAGGAATTATATTCAAAAGCTGCAGAAAAGATACTTAAAGACATAAAATCCGGAAAAGAAAAGACCAGTATGTATACGTCGAAAGTACGTGCCTGAGTCAATGGATGTTGAGGAAACCAGGGAATTCGAGAAAGATACCAAAAAAATTACTGCCAAAGAAAGATTAAGGATTGATGAAATAATAGGACGATTGGCCGGCAACGAAGATATCGGCAAGCCTCTCCATCACATGGAAGATGTCTTCTCTATAAGGATAGAAAATAAGAGATTGATATATAATAAAAATACAAAAGATGGCAAGATCACCATTCTCTTCTTCAAAAGCAGGGAGGACGTCACAGTGACGCAACCGTTATTCAAGATTGCCGGGAGGCGCAATTCTTATGGAATAAGATAAAGGTCGCTAGACGTTTTAGACACAATATTTATATAGGAAAAGAACACATATGCATATATGGACGAGATAAGCAGTGCGCACAAGAAGGTTACCCCGATTGCGCAGGCATTCAAATCAGACCTTTTCATGAACAGAAGGCAGCAGGAGGAGGCTCAGGAGAACAGATCTCAGAGGCAGGCGCTTATTGCTGTGCAGAGAGACAAAAGGTCAAGGAAAAACGCAGTGAACCAGAACCCGCTGGCAAGACTTGAGGAAAGTTCAAGGCTCTCAGAGATGTCGCTCGCGCTTGCCGGAGCCGAGCGAGGAAAGGGCAGGAAGATTGACGCAAAGGCCTGATCTTTCGGTTTCTGCCTAACCTTTAAATTCTTTTCCTCCAAATAGTTCTCATCCCGTTCTAAACGATTGGTTCGATGCTAGCTTCGCTCATAATAGGACTGCTATCAATAGTGCTTCCGGGCTTCTTCATTGCCTTTGGCCTGCTATACAGGACAAAGCTTCACCCGTTCGAGATAGCCGTGATAGGCTTTACCTTTGGAATGGTCTTCCCCCCAGTGACGATATGGCTCGAAGCGTATCTGATACCATATATGCACTTCTTCTCGTATTCCGAATCCCTCTACAACATAAACGTAATCGTGCTTACGCTGTTCGGAGCAATTCTCTGCTACCAGCAGGGGGTCTTCGACGCTTTCCTGAAGAGGAGCAACGGTGCTGCCGAGGTCAGGGAGGCAGATGCAAAGGGCAGGATAAGGGAGCTGAGGAGAAGGCTTAGGGAAGCCGAGCTGGGCCTGGAGGTCATAAAGAAGCACGAGTCTGAAGAGGAGATGCTTGCGAGCAAGAACGAGTCCGAGATATCGCTCATAGCCGACAAGATGCAGCGCGAGAGGATATCCGCGCTTCACGCGCAGGAGGAGGTCAAACTCCTTGACAGCCACGAGCTCGAGGAGCGCCTCCTTTTCGACAGCGCAAAGCCAGGCGCGCAGACATCCCTGCTCGATTCGATATTCTCAATGAAGAATGCCGTGTGGTTCATACTTCTTGCGCTCATGATAATCACGTTCGCGACCAGAATAGTCAACATAGGCACTGCGCCAAAATTCTTCGAGTTTGATCCGTATTTCGACATGCAGAGCACGGAGTACATACTGGCGCACGGGCAGCAGCTGCTCTTCGACCATTCGGCATGGCCCGTAGACGTCAACGGCACGATACACAGGATACAGCCCCTTCTCCCGTATCTCGAGGCATACTGGTACAACATAGCGAACGGCAGCACAAGCACGATAAACCTCAATACGCTCAGCACAGCGAGCAGCATGTATCCCCCGATAGTGGCAGCGCTGCTGGTATTCTCCGTATTCCTCATACTTTATCATGACTACGGCAGGATACCTGCGCTGCTGGGAGCAGCGCTCGCCACAGGCATGCCCACGCTGATATCTTCTTTCATAGCCGGGGAGCAGCTCCTTGAGCCGTGGGGCATATTCTCAATGTTCTTCTTCTACGCGGCAATGCTGCTTGCCGTGAAGAATCCAAAGGAGAAGAGGTTCGCCGTGCTTGCCGGGATAGCGTTCGCAATGACCTTCCTTGGAGCACATTACTATACAGTGACCGCAGGCGTATTCGCAGCCTATATACTCCTCCAGGGCCTGATAAGCGTACTAAGGGGAGAATCAACAAAAGATTTCTACACCATGAACATGGTGATAATAGCAGTAATCGCCATATTCTACATACTATATGCGCCTTACGGCGCAACGCTTAGCAACAGGATACCAAACATGCTCGGGATACCAGTAATATTGGCGTTCCCCATATTCGCCTTGGCCTTCGCCGCGCTTGTGGAGTACATGCCAAAGATACTGCAGCAGAGAAAGCTCCTGTCCAAGGTAGACTTCCTCACGCGCCTTTACGCATTGATACTGCTCGTAGGGCTTGCGCTGCTCCTGATACTCTTCTCGCCCATAGGCAATCCGGTGAAGTCCTACATAGCCCTCAGCATACACTTCACCACGCAGTCGATACCGCTCTTCCTGACCGTGCAGGAGTACCAGCCGACAGGCATAAACTACGATTTCGGGGGGCAGGGCTTCGGGCTCATAGGCTCAAGCATAGGCGGAGTGTCTATACTAGTCTGGTCTGTGCTCGCCCTTTTCTCAATACTTGTAATACTTGCCATATACAACAGAAGGTCAAAGTCAAGCATACTCTATCTTGGCTCTATACTCCCGCTTGCAGTGGCAGGCATGATAGAGGTCAAGTATCTTCCCCACTTCGGCGTAGGGTACATAATAGCCATAGGGGTGATAATCGGGGAACTGATGATATTCATAAACAACGACTACAGGTTCAAGCCGTCTGCCGATATCTCTGACAGCGCGGCAGGAAAGCACAGGAATGCCATGCTGGCGATATATGCGGCATGCGGTTTCCTTGTGCTTATAGGGCTCTTTCCGTCGATATATTCTGTGTTCTCGGCCGCGGCCAACCCGAACTGCAACGCCATAGCCAACGCAAGCAACGGGCTAGGATACAACCTGTTCTGCGTAGTAGTGCCGCAGTACTGGCTCTCGGCAACTTCGTGGATGCGTACCAACGTTGGCCCTTACAACCCCAGGATACTGTCGTGGTGGGACTACGGAGACTGGATAAACTGGTTCGGCAACAGCAACGCAGTGCTGCGCGGCGACAACGCAGTGGCCCAGCTAGACTACGACACTGCGGCAAGGTTCGTCTTCGGCCCAAGCGACGGCTTCGGGCCCGCAAACCTCTCGACCTACATGAACAGCATACAGGCGAAGTACGTGCTCTTCGACAACCAGTTAATGCAGAAATGGCAGGCTCTCGACTACCTGGCATGCATAGACGTCAACCAGACATCGATAAAGTATGCTTATTCGCAGGGATCTTTGCAGGGCGGGGGAAGCCCTTACGTGCTAGGCACATCGCAATGCGAGGTAAGCCACGATCCGGTCTACGCCCTGATACCGCTCTCTGTCAGCAACCTTCAGAGCTACTGCCAGTTCAACTCCACATCGCAGCCGAACATAACGGCCATAAAGTCGCTGTTCATATACGGGCAGCAGTTCATAAACGCCACCTACTGCGTGCCATCAAGCGTCTTCTCCTCGCAGGCGCCGGCCACCGTATATTATCCCAACGGCACTGCCACCGACGCTATAATAATACCTTCGCAGCAATTCTATTACGGCCAGCTCACCATACAGGGCCAGCAGTTCGCCAACTTCATGGTCGTATACAAGCCCAACGGCCCCAACTATACCGTTGTCGGGGCGCCCACTTACTTCTACAATTCAAACTACTACAGGGGATTCATGTTCGGAAAGATACCGGGGTTCACGCTTGCATATCCGCACAACTTCACAGGCATGAACTACGTGAACCAGACCGACCCTGTCATGATATTTCAGACAAACAACTATACCGGCGGCCTTCCATATGTCACTCCGAAGCCGCCATGGATACATAACAACTACACGGTGCCTGGCTGACCTCTAGGTGCAAAGATGCATTCCAAGCCAAAGATGATAATCGCGCAGCCGTACCTGAACCTGATGGGCGGCGCGGAACGGGTGATACTGCAGATAGCAAAGCACTACGATGCGAAGATATACACCATGGAGTACAGCAAGGACACCACCTTCCCGGAATTCCAGAACATCGACATAAGGATGATAGGGGAGAACGTGGCATTCGCCGACAAGCTGCCGTACAGGGCTTCGCAGGGCCTCCGCTACGGTTATAACTTCCACCACATGAAGATAAGCGAGGATTACGACCTGATAAACAGCCACATATCCCCGAGCGAATGGATAAGGCACAAGAACCCCAGGGTGCTGTGGTACTGCCACACGCCGCCAAGGGAGGTCTACGATCTTTATGCCGAGAGGATGAAGAACAGGACGTACGCGCAGAAGCTCCTGTACGCGTCGTTCGCCAGCGCGTACAAGATAATATCGAAGGGCATAGTGAAGGAGCTAGAGGCAGTTGCCACGAACAGCAACAACACAAGGGAGAGGATAAAGAAGTACCTTGGAAGGGACGCGACGGTGATAAATCCTGGCATAGAGGCCAAGGATTTCACAAATGCGGGGGACGGCAACCTCTTCCTATATCCGTCAAGGATAATCCAGACCAAGAGGCAGGATTACGTCATAGACGCATTCACAAGGTTCAAAAAGAAGGCAAAAAACAGCAGGCACAAGCTTATAATCGCTGGCACGCTGTCAAAAGACAAGGAGCACCTGGCGTATTTCGAGAGGCTGAAGGCCATGAAGGCAAAGGACGTGATATTCAGGCTTAACGTGAGCGACAGGGAGCTCAAGAGGCTCTATTCAACATCCACCGCCGTGCTGTTCGCTGCGCGGAACGAGGACTTCGGGATAGTGCCGCTTGAGGGCATGGCAAGCTCGAAGCCTGTTATAGCAGTGAACGAGGGCGGAATAAAAGAAACGGTAGTCAACGGAATAACCGGGTTCGCGATATCCACGCCCGAGGAGATGGCTGAGAGGATGAGGTTCGTAGTGGAGCATCCTAGGATAGCGGAGCATATGGGAAAGGAGGGCAGGGCAAGGGTAGAGAAGGAATACTCGTGGGAATCGTTCTTCATGAAGTTCGACGCAATGGCCAGGAAGGTTGCGCAGAGCGGCACAGAGCAGAGAAAGAAATGACTGCTATATTAATTAAAAGTGACAGAAAAGAAGAAAGGGTAGCGCTAATCGATCACGTACCTTGAGATTACCTTTGTGGCGTAATCGAGCACCTTCTTTATGTTCGCTTCGGTGTTCGACCCCGTGCAGATGAGTTTTCCGTTCTTGAAAAGAATTATGACCGCCTTGGGCTCCTTTATCCTGAATATGGCTCCTGGAAACTGCTCTGGCTCGTAATCCACCTCTCTCACGTTCTTCGAGAGCGCATAGAGGTCAACGGTTGCATGAAGGTCGGCGCTGACCACTATGTTCTGTATCTTTATGACCGGCTTGAGGTTGAGCACGCGCTTTACCGGCTTGTCAGAAACCTTCTTCTCGCCTTTGCCTGCCATGTAACCTATATTTATATGACGTAAGCCTTTATAAAGCATGTTATTTGCTCCAAGCGCAGGAATCGGACCTTCCAGATAACCTTTTATTCGTTGATAGAGAAATCAATGCGATCGCATGGTTGGCAAGGTCAGAGCGTATAAGAACCAGAGACGCATACCAGGAATCAAGATACAATCCGCGATGGAGTACCTCTCAACATACGGGTGGGCCATACTCATCATAGCCATAGTCCTTGGCGCGCTTTACTCCCTTGGGGTCTTCAGCACCAACAACCAGCCAAGGCAGGTTGCAGGGGCGTGCCAGGTCCTCAGGCCCGACGGTCCAGGTACGCTGAACCACATATCCCTCTCAGGCCCGTGCAATGCCGGCATACCGCAGTATGTGTCGCAGTTCAACGGGCAGAACAGTAGGATATTGGTAGGCAGCAACGCTTTGAATCTCAATGATGTGTCCGTTTCAGCATGGTTCAAGTCTGGCAGGCAATACGCGTCTGATCCGAATGGAGACACATATCACGCGATAGTTTCCAAGGGAATATACGCAACAGGAGGAGGAGGCACAAGTGGTTCCTATACGATTGGGTGGGGAAATGGGCAAGATCAACAACTTTCGTTTGGCGTTGGGATAGGAGAAACTGCTT